>NZ_JAWPOX010000022.1:0-81730 GCF_033344475.1 Vibrio sp. 1288 | reverse complement strand
TCAGCGAGGTGGCATTATAGAGATTGCGATCACATTGGCAAGCCCTTTTTCTCGTTTTTTTTGATTTTTTTATCGTTTGGGTGTTTTTTATTCTAAAAGGCGAGTTTTCACTACTATTCTACCTCCATACACCCTGTAATCGCCCTGAATAAGGAAAAAAGATGAGCTCAATGAGAAGCTATAAAGGTATAAAGCCTGAACTTGGTGAGCGTGTTTACGTTGACCCAACCTCTGTTTTAGTCGGTGATATCCGAATTGGCGATGATTCTAGCATTTGGCCACTGGTAGCAGCGCGAGGTGATGTAAACCACATTCACATTGGTGATCGAACGAATATTCAAGATGGCAGTGTTTTGCATGTCACCCATAAGAACGCCGAAAACCCAAACGGCTACCCATTGATTATTGGTAATGACGTTACGATTGGCCACAAAGTGATGCTGCACGGTTGTGAGATCCACGATCGTGTTTTGGTTGGTATGGGAGCTATTGTTTTAGATGCTGTTGTAATTGAGTCAGAGGTGATGATCGGAGCAGGCAGTTTAGTGCCACCTGGGAAAGTATTAGAAAGTGGCTACTTATATGTTGGAAGCCCAGTAAAACAAGCTCGCCCTCTGTCAGAAAAAGAACGAGCTTTCTTGCAAAAGTCTGCCAACAACTATGTGCAGAACAAAAACGACTACTTAAATGAAGTAAAAGACTTGAACTAAAACCCTGTTAACCGATGATGATATGGCCTTCTTCGTTGAAGGCTTCATCTTCTATTAGCTCTTCAGCCATTTCTTCTAGGTCGAATCGGTAATCAGTAAACACTTTAATTGCCGCTTGCTCAGTTTCAATCAGTGAACCACTGAGCTTTTCTAACTTTTGTTTCGTCACAAAGCACTCTATTAGTGCGCCTGATTGTTGCGCCGAAAAGTTTACCGATTGTGATACTTCATCCCATGATTGAATATCTGGGAATAAGATGGATTGATTCATCGCTTATTGACCTTCAAGATTCTTTCTTAGTTCTCTGAGAATTTGTTTGGCACCAGGACGTAAGCCACGCCAGAGCATAAAGCTTTCCGCAGCCTGCCCAACTAACATTCCAAGACCGTCATACGCATGAGCGGCACCATTCTCTTTTGCCCATAAGTTAAAGCTCGTCACCCCTTTGCCATAAATCATGTCATAGCTTGTACTGTTAGCGGCAAAGATGGAGGATGAAATAGTCGGCAGTTCACCACTAAGAGAAGCGGATGTGGAGTTAATGATGACATCATACTCTTCATCAATACTTGCTATCTCTTTGGCGAGGATAGGACCGTGAGAGACAAACAGCTCTGCAAGCTCCTGTGCTTTACTAAAGGTACGGTTGGTAATGGTTAAAGAGGTCGGCTTTTGATCAAGTAGTGGCTTAATAACACCACGAGCTGCACCACCAGCGCCAATAATTAGGATTCGCGCGCCTTCCAATACAACCTGATGCTGAAGCAGATCTTGCACTAAACCTGCACCATCAGTGTTGTCACCGATGATTTCACCATCGTCTAACTTCTTGAGGGTATTTACCGCGCCTGCTAACTGAGCCCGTTCTGTCAATCGACTAGCAAATTGATAAGCATCTTCTTTAAATGGCATAGTGATGTTGCACCCCTTGCCACCTTCAGCAAAAAACACCTTCGCCGCGTCAATAAAACCATCAACAGGTGCACTTTCTGCGGTGTACACCAAAGATTGATTAGTTTGACGAGCAAACAAGGTGTGAATGAATGGCGACTTACTGTGTCCGATAGGATTACCAAACACGGCATAGCGATCGATTTGCTGGGTCATTTCCTTACCTTTGTTCCTTACTTAGATATAGAGAAAACAGGGCCACCTGATTACAGATGACCCTATCACTATCTATCTATATAGAAAAGGAGATTCCGTGCTTACCACTCTCGGGGCGTTAGGTATCGCTCGTAAAGCTCAGCTTCTGGCGATCCCGCTTCTGGCTCGTAGCAGTACTCCCAGCGAGCGAGCGGCGGCATTGACATCAGAATCGACTCAGTACGCCCACCGCTTTGTAAACCAAATAAGGTGCCACGGTCATACACTAAGTTGAACTCTACGTAACGGCCGCGACGATATAGTTGGAATTCACGCTCACGCTCACCATACTCGATCTCTTTACGACGAGAAACGATCGGCAAATAAGCCTGGCAATAGCCTTCACCGACAGCTTTGATGTAAGCAAAACACTTATCAAATTCCCACTGGTTTAGATCATCAAAGAACAAACCGCCAACACCGCGAGTTTCATTACGATGTGGTAGGAAGAAGTATTTGTCACACCATGCTTTATGCTCTTGGTAAACATCGTCACCAAATGGCGCACAAAGCAGTTTTGCAGTGTCGTGCCATGATTGGCAATCTTCTTCAAATGGATAGAACGGCGTTAGGTCAAAACCACCACCAAACCACCAAATTGGGTCTTCGCCATCTTTTTCTGCAATAAAGAAGCGGACATTGGCGTGTGAAGTCGGTACATAAGGGTTTTTAGGGTGAATAACCAAAGAAACACCCATCGCTTCAAAACGACGACCCGCTAGCTCTGGACGATGCGCTGTCGCAGATGCTGGCATTTCTTTCCCTTCCACATGCGAGAAGTTCACGCCTCCCTGCTCGAAAACAAGGCCATCACGCATAACACGTGAGCGCCCACCGCCACCAAGACGTTCGCCCGGTTCACGATGCCATGCATCCTCGACAAAGACGGCCTTTCCATCTTCTTGTTCTAACTGCTGACAAATGGAGTCCTGAAGTGACATCAAGAACTGCTTTACGGCGTGCTTATCGATCGCTGACATACGTTATTACCTATTACGTGAAACCTAATGATGGCTGGCTAGCAGGGTTAACCCTGTCTTAATATTTGTGAAGTTTTGGCGTCACGAATCTCGCTGGGTTTATCACGACCGCTGGTCTCGCCACGAAGAATGGCGACCAGCTTATCACCCAACTGTTCTTCGACTTCTTCCGTGGTCATACACGGTGGTAAGCCGGAAAGATTCGCGCTGGTAGAGGTTAACGGCTTTCCGAATGCATTACACATTTTTTGCACCAAAGGATGATCAGTCACACGAACCGCAATTGAATCAAACTGCCCTGAAACCCAGTTGGATACTTTATCGCTCGCTGGCATGATCCAAGTGTATGGGCCTGGCCAAGTGGCATGAACAGTCTGTAATTGTTCTTCAGTCAACTGAGATTCATCAATATAAGGCAAGAGCTGATCGTAACTTGCAGCGATGAGAATCAGCCCTTTTTCTACCGGACGCTGCTTGAGCTCTAATAGCTTTTGAATTGCTTCTGGGTTATCTGGATCACATCCGACACCAAAAACCCCTTCTGTTGGATAGGCAATCACTTCGCCTTGCTTGAGTGCGTTGAGCACTTGTTCAAAGTTATCCACCGATTACTTCCTATTTGTTTGACTGTGTTGTTTTCACTAAGTGTACAAATATTCATTCTCAGACACTAAAGCAATTTTTTTATAAAATGTATCAATAGCGCCAACAACAAGACGCAAACGTTTGCTTGAGATAAAAATCCCCGTATAATGCGCACAAATTTATAGCTCACCTAATTTTTGCAGCTTAAAGGAGTTTGAGATGAAAGTCGGTATCATCATGGGTTCTAAATCCGATTGGCCAACCATGAAACTAGCAGCGGACATGCTAGATCAATTTGGCGTGCCTTACGAAACAAAAGTCGTGTCAGCACACCGAACTCCTCAATTACTGGCTGACTACGCCAGTGGCGCAAAAGAACGCGGCATCAAAGTTATCATCGCAGGCGCAGGTGGTGCAGCCCACCTACCTGGTATGGCGGCGGCGTTTACTAGTTTGCCAGTGCTTGGGGTTCCCGTTCAGTCTCGTGCACTGAAAGGTATGGATTCATTGCTTTCTATTGTACAGATGCCAAAGGGAATTGCGGTTGGTACATTGGCGATTGGCGAAGCGGGCGCAGCAAACGCCGGTATCCTAGCAGCGCAAATCCTAGGCACTCATGATGAAAACATCATGGCGAAGGTAGAAGCATTCCGTAATGAGCAAACGGAAACAGTTCTCGCAAATCCAAACCCTGCAGAGGATTAATCAGATGCATGTACTGGTTCTTGGTGCGGGTCAGTTGGCTCGTATGATGTCTCTGGCTGGTGCGCCACTGAATATTCAAATTTCAGCTTACGATGTCAGCAGCGGTGATGTCGTTCACCCTTTAACTCAACAGGTACTTGGCCATGGCTTGGAAAATGCGATTACGCAAGTTGACGTGATTACTGCCGAGTTCGAGCATATTCCACATGACGAGCTCAAGGTTTGCGAAGCGAGCGGCAAGTTCCTACCAAGTACGCAAGCCATCAAAGCAGGTGGTGATCGCCGTATTGAAAAAGCACTGCTTGATGATGCTGGCGTGCGCAACGCGAAATACTACGTCATTGAAACTCGTGAAGACTTTGACCGCGCAATTGAACACGTTGGTATGCCAATGGTTCTGAAAAGTGCATTGGGTGGTTACGATGGTAAAGGTCAATGGCGCTTAAAAGAAGCTTCTCAAGTCGACGACATTTGGACTGAGATGGCAGAGTGCATTGCCGCAACACCAACTCAAGCGATTGTTGCTGAGGAATTTGTCCCTTTTAACCGCGAAGTTTCACTGGTTGGTGCTCGCGGTAAAGATGGCAGCGTTGAAGTGTACCCTCTGGCAGAGAACGTCCACACCAATGGTGTATTGAGCCTTTCTACTGCGATTGATGCACCAGAGTTGCAAGAGCAAGCAAAACAGATGTTCACGGCCGTTGCCAACAGCTTGAATTACGTTGGTGTGCTAACGCTGGAGTTCTTCGATGTTGACGGTACTTTGCTAGTCAATGAAATCGCACCACGCGTACACAACTCTGGTCATTGGACTCAACAGGGTGCAGAAACCTGTCAATTTGAGAATCATCTACGCGCCGTGTGCGGCATGCCTTTGGGTAGCACGAAGTTGGTTCGTGAAACCTCGATGATTAATATTCTTGGTGAAGACACACTACCAGAAGCATTGCTAGCGATGGATGGTTGCCACATTCATTGGTACGGCAAAGAAAAACGTGCGGGTCGCAAGATGGGACACATCAACGTATGTGGTGACTACACTGGCGAACTTAATCGTAAACTTTGTGCATTAGCAGACGTATTGGATGAACAGGCTTTCCCTGCCGTACATGAATTTGCCAAGCAGTGGCAAGCATAGAAAAGCAGCGGAATAAATAGCAAAAGGGTCGCACGATGCGACCCTTTTTAATTCCTTTGATATATTTACCCTTGCTGGGTGTGCTGACACTTACGATTAGCACATTGCAATTTCACACCACTGGCGAGTTTCTTCTCCACCAACAGAGTAAAACCACACTCTTCGCATCGCCCCTTGACCGGAGCAAGGTTCACAGCAAATTTGCATTTAGGGTAGTTGTCACACGCGTAGAATGTTTTTCCAAATCGGGTTTTACGCCCAACCAAATGTCCTTTGCCACATTCAGGGCAAGCGTGTTGCTCTTGTGACTGCGCCTCTGGCTCTGGTTGATTAATCGACTCAATATGATGACAAGCCGGGTAGTTACTACAACCGACGAACATACCGTAGCGCCCTTGGCGGAGAACCAACTCATTGCCACACTCAGGACAAGGCACACCCAACTCTTTCACGATGTGACCATCATTGCTGTGTAGCGGTTTAATGTAATCACAGCTTGGGTAATGGTTACAGCCGAGGAATGGGCCATGTTTTCCGTGCTTGAGAGTCAGCTCACCACCACATTTTGGACACGGCTCGTGCTCCAAAGCGTGTTCATGGGCAGAGAAAAGGGTGTTGTCGATTTTACTACTCATACTTACCGTTTCGTGAAAAACACACAAAAAGACAAGCTCGCGTTTATTCTAGTTAAACTCGAACTTGCCCAGATGGTTAGTGAAGAATCCCTTGTTCCTTGGTGTACAACAGCTCTTCCATTAGCGTGTAAGCGTTTTCGTTGCCAGGCACATTAAACAGCACCATCAGAATGATCCATTTGAGATCTTCAAGCTCAAACTCACTCGTTTCTAATCCCATCACTCGGTCAATCACCATTTCGCGAGTTTCTGTGGTTAACACATTGATTTGCTCGAGAAACAATAGAAACCCTCGGCATTCCAAATCTAAACGCTGCATCTCTTTCGCTGTGTAGATACGAGTTGATGACGAAGCCATGCAAGTCGAGATTGCAGAAGAGGTGTCACTTTGCTGCAATGCGGCAAGCTCTTCTAACCAGACAAGGGCTTTGTAGATATCTTTTTGTTGGAAGCCTGCACGAAGCAACTCTTCTTCCAACTCGTCTTGTTCGACCTGTAACTCTGCATCGCTATGGATGTAGGTTTCGAATAGATACATCAGTATATCCATCATCATAGCTAGCCCCTCCCCTTTCGAATATAGCCACCTGAAACCGCAACGACATGCCCAGAGAGTTCTAACTCTAAGAGCTGCATCATGACTTCTTGGACAGGTATATTGGTCCTGTTTGCAAGAATATCAACCGGTGTAGCTTCACTTCCTACGTTAGCTAACAGCTGAGGAAATGGCAATTCTTCTTCATCATTTAACGTAGAAAATAAATCAGTACTCTGATTAATAGACCAATCAAGCAAGGACTGTATTTCATCTAAGACATCTTTCGTCTTTTCTACGAGGCAAGCGCCATGACGTATCAACTGGTTTCCACCGCAGGCATTGGGGGCATTGATTGACGCTGGCAGCGCAAATACTTCTCGACCTTGCTCAAGCGCGTAACGAGCTGTAATTAACGAGCCGCTCTTTTTCGCCGCCTCGACGACCAGTACACCAAGCGATAATCCACTAATAATACGATTACGACGCGGGAAGTTTTCTGGGCGCGGCTTGGCATTAGGCCGAAACTCAGACACCAAAGCCCCATATTCAATAACACGTTGCGCTAAACCACGATGACGTGCCGGATAAATATTTTCTAAGCCAGATCCTAGCACCGCAATCGTCTTACCACCCGCTTGCAACGCACCATCATGCGCATGACCATCAATGCCTAAAGCGAGACCACTGGTGACAATAAAATCGTGCTGAACAAACTCTGCAGCAAACTGACGTGCATGCTGTAATCCATCAATACTCGCATTTCGACTGCCAACCATCGCGATTTGTGGCTGAGAGAGACAAGTAGGGTTTCCTTGAACAAAAAGTAGAGGTGGCGGTGCAACGATTTGTTTGAGTTGAGGTGGATAACGCGGGTCAGTCAGTGTCAGGATATGATGATTTGTAGAAGCCTCAAGCCAGCTTAAACAAGCATCGACTTCTTTATCTGTTGAAGCCCAAGCTTGAATTTGCTTAGTTGTTAACCCAAGTTGTTGTAGCTGTTCAGGAGAGAAGTTTACGATGTTACGTGGCGTGTCTCTTGCCAGTAGCTTATTCATTTTGACGCCGCCAATGCCTGGTAAACAACTCAGTTTTAACCAGGCAGCGAGATCATCGTTATTTCGTCGATTCATCGATGGTTAATTCGTCCGCCAACGGTGACACCACCGAAATATCTTGGTTAATGGGTTTCGTACTGTTAGTGATCAGTGCCAAGCTAAAGTACTCATAAGGACGAATGACCAGCAACTCACCAACTTTGCTTTGAGGCAAAGTAATTTTCTTATCAAGCACGCCAAACTCTTTCTTGAACTCATCGCCGTCTTTGTAAACTGGGTGCGCGTCTTCTTTTAAATCAAACACACTGCCTTGCTTGAGATTATCTGACGTGCCTTTATCAATCACCACGACTTGGTTAGTTGAACTAAAGCGAATACCTTCGATATTACCTAGCAACTTTGCAGAACTGCCTTGTGGCGACGGCAGCGGATAGAACGTAGTCGTGAAGTCAGTATTCTCAACCGATTGATTTGGCAACGCGATATCGTTACGTAGGATTTCTTGCATTTGCGATGTAAGCTTCAAACCTGAATAATCACTCGAAGCTTCAACGAGCTCGCCTTTGGCAATCAAACGCAGCGCGGTAATCTCTTCGGACACATCGACACGCGAAAAGGTAGCTACTGGTCGGTAAATAGCCCAACCTGTCGCGGTCTGATTGCCATTGATATACAGCACATCTTCTGTAGTCAGATACTTACTGCCTTTGCTGCTACCCATCACTTTTGCAGCATTGTTCAACGAATCTTTATCTAGCAACCGATCCGATTTGAGGTAAGGCATCACCAAACCTTCCGCGACCGTTGGTACGGCTTTCTTTTCTGTGATGCGAGCTTTCGGGCTCAGCTTCTTAACCGGTTTTAGGCTCAACACGGGCTGACCGTTAATCCACACCAAAGACAGCTTGTCTCCGGGATAAATTAAATGAGGGTTATCGATTTCCGGGTTTACTTGCCATAAACGAGGCCACAACCACGGGCTATCCAAGTACATGGCCGAAATATCCCATAGCGTATCGCCCTTCACAACTACATATGTTTGTGGCGCATCATCTTTAACAGTCAGTGGGTTCGCATCCACATTTGCTACAGCGTTGAAAGAGAAAAGTAACGGCAACGTAACACTGGCAACGTTGCGGAAAATTCGATTCATGACCCTCGTCCTTGATCTATTAAGCAGGAACCAGAATGGAAATTGGTGCAAGGATGCTGTCATTTAGGCTATAAAATGTCTAGAATTGAGCCAACAAGGTTTGTGCTGTTTCGGCACAGTTCAATATTTCGAGTGAATATGTCTGTATTACAAGTATTAACATTCCCGGATGATCGCCTGCGCACAGTCGCAAAGCCTGTTGAAGCGGTGACACCTGAGATTCAAAAAATCGTCGATGACATGATTGAAACCATGTACGACGAAGAAGGTATTGGCCTTGCTGCAACGCAGGTTGATATCCACAAACGTATCGTAGTGATTGATATTTCAGAAACTCGCGATGAGCCGATGGTGCTTATCAACCCTGAGATTCTGGAAAAGCGTGGTGAAGACGGCATCGAAGAAGGCTGTCTATCGGTACCAGGTGCTCGCGCACTTGTGCCTCGCGCTGCTGAAGTTACGGTTAAAGCCCTAGATCGCGACGGCAAAGAATACACATTTGACGCTGACGATCTGCTAGCAATCTGCGTTCAACACGAGCTTGATCACCTACAAGGTAAGCTGTTCGTGGATTACCTATCGCCACTTAAGCGTAAGCGTATTCAAGACAAGCTAGCGAAAATCAAACGCTTTAACGAGAAACAGCAAAACGCTTAATCTCGATACAATTTAATTAGAAGGAAGCCTACCTTGAGTCAGTCTTTACGTATTGTCTTTGCAGGTACTCCGGATTTCGCCGCCCGTCACTTGGCGGCGTTGTTGTCTTCGGAGCACGAAGTAATTGCGGTATACACTCAACCAGACCGCCCAGCAGGTCGTGGTAAGAAGCTTACTGCCAGCCCAGTGAAAACCATCGCGCTTGAGCACGATATTCCGGTATACCAGCCAGAAAACTTCAAATCAGATGAAGCCAAGCAAGAGCTTGCTGATCTGAACGCCGACATCATGGTGGTTGTGGCTTACGGTCTATTGCTTCCACAAGTCGTGCTAGATACGCCTAAACTGGGCTGTATTAACGTGCACGGTTCGATTCTTCCTCGCTGGCGTGGTGCAGCTCCTATCCAACGCTCAATTTGGGCTGGTGATGCAGAAACAGGTGTAACCATCATGCAGATGGACATTGGCTTGGATACAGGTGACATGCTGAAAATCGCAACATTGCCGATTGAAGCAAGTGACACCAGCGCATCTATGTACGAAAAACTTGCAGGCTTAGGCCCTGATGCTCTGATTGACTGCCTAGCAGACATCGCAACAGGTAAAGCTGAGCCAGTAAAGCAAGATGACGAGCTTGCAAACTACGCGAAGAAGCTAAGCAAAGAAGAAGCACGCATTAATTGGAATGACGACGCGGCACACATTGAGCGTTGCGTTCGCGCATTCAACCCATGGCCAATGAGCCACTTTGAAGCGGCTGAACACAGCATCAAAGTATGGCAAAGCCGTGTGGCAGAACAAAGCAGTGGCAAGCCAGCGGGCACGATTGTGCAAGCAGATAAAACCGGTATTTATGTTGCGACAGGCAATGGCACACTGGTACTGGAACAACTGCAAGTTCCGGGTAAAAAAGCCATGTCAGTTCAAGATATTTTGAACTCACGTGCATCTTGGTTTGAAGTTGGCACCCAACTGGTTTAAAAAGCCAGACAATAGTGTCAAAGACCAATAATACGAACTTTTAGAGGGCAGAGATGCCCTCCTTTACTTTAAGGTACTCATCATGAATGTTCGCGCTGCGGCTGCTAACGTCCTGTATCTTGTCGTCGACAAGGGCCACTCACTTTCAAGCGCTCTTCCAGCGGCTCAACAAACGGTACGACCTCGTGACCACGCTCTGTTACAAGAGATCTGTTACGGTGCGCTACGTTACCTCCCTCGCCTAGAAATGATCGCAAACCAGTTGATGGATAAGCCGCTCAAAGGCAAACAACGTGTATTCCATCACCTAATTCTGGTTGGTATTTACCAACTGAGCTTCATGCGTATTCCTGCGCACGCAGCAGTTGGTGAAACGGTTGAAGGCACTAAAGAGCTGAAAGGTCCTCGTCTGCGTGGTTTGATTAACGCGGTATTGCGTAACTACCAGCGCAACCAAGAAGAACTCGACCAAATGGCCGTCAGCAACAACGCTGGCAAGTACGGTCACCCAAGCTGGTTACTAAAACTGCTGCAAGAGGCCTACCCACAACAATGGGAAAGCATTGTTGAAGCGAACAACCAAAAAGCACCAATGTGGCTGCGTGTGAACCATCAACACCACACTCGTGATGAATACCTTGCGCTGCTCAAAAATGAAAACATTGATAGCACGCCACACACAGAAGCAATGGACGCCATAAAATTGGCCGCACCATGTGATGTGATGAAGCTACCTGGTTTTGAAATAGGTTGGGTTTCGGTACAAGATGCGGCGGCGCAGCTTTCGATCAACTATCTAAAACCACAAGACGGCGAACGGATTTTAGATTGCTGTGCTGCGCCAGGTGGCAAGACGGCGCACATTCTAGAGCGCACGTCGGGCAGTGAAGTGGTCGCGATTGACTGCGACGACACACGCTTGAAACGTGTGCATGAAAACCTGAAGCGTCTCAACCTTCAGGCAAAAGTGGTTTGCGGTGATGCGCGTAATCCACAAGAATGGTGGCAAGGCGAGCAATTTGATCGCATTTTGCTGGATGCCCCATGTTCTGCGACTGGCGTGATTCGTCGTCACCCAGACATCAAATGGCTACGTCGTGCAGACGACATCGCCGCATTAGCAGAGCTACAGAGTGAAATTTTTGATGCCATGTGGACGCAACTGAAACCCGGCGGCACAATGGTTTACGCGACTTGTTCAATCACACCGCAAGAAAACGTGGAGCAAGTAAAAGCGTTTTTAGCACGTACCGCGGATGCGCAACTGCTGGATTCTGATCCCGACCAGCCTGGTCGTCAAATTCTACCAGGCGAAGAAGATATGGATGGTTTCTACTACGCAGTGCTAACTAAAACACACGCGTAACAGCATGCTAAATAGGGCGATTGGAGTGATTTCAATCGCCTTTTTCAGATACGAGAAAAGAGTATGAAGATCATTATTCTTGGTGCAGGTCAGGTTGGCGGCACACTGGCAGAAAACCTAGTGGGTGAAAACAACGACATCACCATCGTCGACAATAATGCCGACCGACTGCGTGAATTGCAGGACAAATACGACCTGCGTGTGGTCAATGGCCATGCGAGCCACCCAGACGTGCTGCATGAAGCTGGCGCGCAAGACGCCGATATGCTCGTCGCAGTAACCAACACTGATGAAACCAACATGGCTGCCTGTCAGGTCGCGTTCACTCTATTCAATACCCCAAACCGCGTTGCACGTATTCGCTCTCCAGAATACTTGGCAGAAAAAGAAGCCCTGTTTAAATCTGGCGCTATTCCTGTTGATCACCTTATCGCACCAGAAGAACTCGTCACGAGCTACATCGAACGTCTGATCCAATACCCAGGCGCGCTGCAAGTGGTGAGCTTTGCTGAACAGAAAGTCAGCCTAGTGGCGGTGAAAGCCTACTATGGTGGCCCGCTGGTGGGTAATGCGCTGTCTGCTTTGCGTGAGCACATGCCGCACATCGATACCCGTGTGGCGGCTATTTTCCGCCAGGGTCGCCCGATTCGCCCACAAGGTACCACCATCATTGAAGCCGACGATGAAGTGTTCTTCGTTGCAGCAAGTAATCATATTCGCTCAGTGATGAGTGAGCTTCAGCGCCTAGAAAAACCGTACCGCCGCATCATGATTGTTGGCGGGGGTAACATCGGCGCAAGCTTGGCAAAACGCCTAGAGCAAACTTACAGCGTGAAGCTGATTGAGCGTAACTACCAGCGTGCAGAAAAGCTCTCTGAGCAACTAGAAAACACCATCGTGTTCTGCGGTGATGCGGCAGACCAAGAGCTTCTCTCGGAAGAGAACATCGACCAAGTCGACGTCTTCATCGCGCTGACCAACGAAGATGAAACCAACATCATGTCTGCAATGTTGGCAAAACGCATGGGCGCCAAAAAAGTGATGGTGCTGATCCAACGTGGCGCTTATGTAGACCTGGTACAAGGCGGCGTAATTGATGTAGCAATCTCACCTCAGCAAGCCACTATTTCAGCCTTGCTAACGCACGTTCGTCGCGCTGATATCGTAAACGTGTCCTCACTTCGCCGCGGTGCTGCGGAAGCGATTGAAGCCGTCGCTCACGGTGATGAAAGTACATCTAAAGTGGTTGGACGTGCAATTGGAGATATAAAACTTCCACCTGGGACCACCATTGGTGCTATCGTTCGTGGCGAAGAAGTTCTTATTGCCCACGACCGTACGGTCATCGAGCAGGATGACCATGTGGTGATGTTCCTGGTCAACAAAAAATACGTATCAGACGTCGAAGCGCTATTCCAGCCGAGTCCATTCTTCCTCTAGGATTTTCCTATGGTCAACTTACGTCCCGTACTGTTTGTTATCGGGCTAGTTTTATCCAAACTGGCCCTGTTTATGTACGTGCCGACTTTGGTCGCTTTCTTTACCGGTACGGGGGGATTCCTCGATTTCGCCCAAGCCGTTGTGATCACGCACCTTGCCGCCTTCATCTGCCTAACGATAGGTCGAACCGCCAAGTTCAAACTCAGCGTACGCGATATGTTCCTCATCACCAGTTTGGTTTGGACCATCGCGAGTGCGTTTGCCGCCTTGCCATTTGTGTTTATCAACCACATCAGCTTCACCGACGCCTACTTCGAAACGATGTCGGGTATCACCACGACGGGCTCAACGGTGCTCAGTGGCCTAGACAACATGGCGCCGAGCATATTGCTGTGGCGCTCTATTTTACAATGGCTTGGTGGCATTGGTTTTATCGTGATGGCGGTAGCAGTGTTACCTATGCTGAATGTCGGTGGTATGAAGCTATTCCAAACCGAATCATCAGATTGGTCGGATAAAAGTAGTCCAAGAGCGAAAACGGTCGCCAAAAACATCGTAGCGGTTTATTTGATGCTAACGGGCCTATGTATTTTGGGCTACTTGATCACCGGCATGAACCTGTTCGAAGCAATCAACCATGCCTTTACTACGCTATCGACGGGTGGATACTCTACATCTGATGGGTCAATGAACCACTTCTCTAATGGCGCACATTGGGTGGCCACTACCTTTATGTTCTTAGGTGGTTTGCCGTTTTTGCTCTTTATCGCCGCGTTACGTAAACGCCGTATTGATGTGTTGGTTAACGACGCTCAAGTTAGAGGATTTGCGTACCTGTTCGTATTCTCAAGCTTAGTGATTTCAGCTTGGTTAGTGATTCGAGATGGGTACACCATTTTGGATGCCCTGCGAGTGTCGATGTTTAATATTGTCTCTGTCGTCACCACAACTGGCTTTGGCTTAGAAGACTTCACCGCATGGGGCGCATTACCCACCACTCTTTTCGCATTCTTAATGATGGCGGGGGCATGCTCAGGCTCAACGTCTGGCGGGATCAAAATCTTCCGCTTCCAAATTGCAATGACGCTGCTAAACAAACAAATGATGAAGTTGATTCACCCTTCAGGAGTGTTTGTACAGCGTTATAACCAGCGACCGGTGAATGATGATATTGTTCGCTCAGTGGTGGCATTTGGCTTGATGTTTTTTATCACCATTATCTTTATCGCGGGTTGTTTAAGTGCTCTTGGCCTCGACCCTGTGACCAGTATTTCTGGCTCAATCACCGCCGTTGCCAATGTTGGCCCTGGTATGGGCAGTGTGATTGGCCCGACAGGCAACTTCGCGCCTCTGCCCGATACTGCCAAATGGCTCTTAAGCTTTGGGATGTTAATGGGCCGCTTGGAAATTCTGACTATTCTTGTACTGTTCTTTCCTGCGTTTTGGCGCCGCTAAGCAGACTCTAATTAAAAGGTATAACAATGAAAACATGGATTACTCTGGCGACCCTACTTGCCGCCTCATCCACATACGCCGCCGAGGTCATCACTTTAGCCGATGGTCGAGAAGTGAAGTTGAACGATGACTTTACCTGGGAGTACGTCATGAAAAAACCGGCGCAGCAAGCGACGGAGACACAAACAACAGCAAGCGTAGTTGAAACAATCGCAGCTCCTGCGATTGCGACAATTCCTGTGGTAACGAAAACCGTTGGCACGACCGTGGTGGTAAACGCCAAAAAGCCAACCATGCAGCTATCAGATTCAGGTGTGGATGTATTGATTGGTTCAGCAAGCTATCAAAGCGGTGAGCTTATTTTGCCTACATCAATCACTAACCAAAGCTCTCAATCTGTCATTCAAGTGGAAGTTGAGGTGCAAGTGTTTGATATGTCTGGTCAGCAACTGGCAAAAGAAAACGTGACGGTTTGGCAATCCATCAAGCGCATGGCGGATACCTACCTGCGACCACAGCAAGCGGAACAAGGTAAGAGCATTAAATTGGCTGTACCGCAATCACAGCAATACCAGTTTTCTGCCAAAGTGCTAGAGGTAAAAACTCGCTAATACGTGTTTAATATTCTTTGTTGAGCCTATCGGCTAGATAGGCTCAACAAAGTAATAAATAGCAAAGAAATGGCACACGCAGCCAGCCAAAACAAAGCCGTGCCAAATCGCATGGTTAAAGGGAATGCGCTTCGCAACGTAGAAAATCACGCCCAGTGAATACACAACTCCACCAGCAGCAAGCAGTGTAAGTCCGCCGACATCCAAGTTGATCGCCAACTGATAAATCACAATCAACGATAACCATCCCATCACCAAATACGTCATCAAAGAAAGCTTTTTAAATCGATAGACGAACGCAACTTTCATGATGATGCCGATCAACGCAATGCTCCAAATAACGATCATCAACCCAAATGCTAGAGGTGTTCTTAAGCTGACTAACAAGAAAGGGGTATAGCTGCCTGCTATCAAAAGATAAATAGCACAGTGGTCGAAGGTTTTTAGCCAACGTTTCGCTTTGGGATGAGGGATCGCATGATAGAGCGTCGAGGCCAAAAATAGCACGATAATACTCGCACCATAAATCGCCATACTGGTAAGCGTTAAAGTGTCAGCTTGATGGTCTATGGCTTTAACTAACAGCAGTATCAAGCCAACAATACCAAAAATCATCCCTATACCGTGGGTGATGGTATTGGCCAGTTCTTCACGTTGACTGTATTGAGGTTTCTGCAGCTCGGACATCAATGCGCCTATACTAGAGTTTGAAATTTGCTCTAGTATGGCACATTAGGCTTACACGTGTAAGCTTAAATTAAGACTCATGAACGGCAGTAGTTTGATCGAGATAATTGAGTACCAGTTCGCCAACTTGATCTGGCTTAGTCGTGGCAGGGATGGTCAGCTCTCGCTTGAGTTTGCCACTACCCAGTAAGCTCGCGAGCATGCCACCTTGCCCCTTGCGTGTGCGGTCAACTTCAAACCACAACTTGAGCTCTTGCTCACTGCGGTGGGCAACAAATTCTAATTCGCGCCACACGCCGTGGTAAGGTCCGTCGGTTGGCACCAGTTCAAACTCTTGCACAAATGGTAGATCGAATCCTTTCACTTCCTCGCATTCCACCTGGCGAATTCGTAAACCTTGCGCTTCAAATGCAGATAGTACCGCATCCATCAGTGGATCAGGTCGGACGGTGAGGATGTCTTTATCAGTCGGATCCAAAGCAGCAGCAACGTCTAAGCCAGTTTCTAACCATACTTTGGCATCACCAATGGTGACAGGCGTGTTCCAAGGCACATCGAGCTTAACATCGAAGGTACGCTCTTCGCCGGAATGGATGGTAAATGCGTAAGGGAGACTCCACTTAGCAAGCACATGAGTTTGAGGTACTCGGCGCATGCTGTGTCCTTCTCGCGCACCACGGTCATCAGGGGCTTCTGCGATGTAGCGGCAACAGAGTTTTAAATCAATGTTGTCGATCGCTTGTTCAGTCGCACCACCATATACATGGATCGACACATCCACGCTTTGACCTGGGTATAGCACGTCTTGGTTTAAGATTGAGTCTACCTTCGCGCTCCCAATCCCAAAACTGGCAAGTGTCTTCTTCAAAAATGACATAGGCACCTCCTTCATCGAGATCTCATACTACTACTGCTGATCGTGGGATCAAACAAAAATTGCCTCGAACATCGCGACAAAATGACAAAATCTAAACAATTCAATTGCTCAACTATCGACCAATTATTACAAGGATGCTAATCTTACACTTGATATGCATGCATATCGGTATTCCTGACTCATTAACTGGATTGGCGAGAGCCAGAAGAGTGATTCTTCAATCTTGTTGGAGCCTAGCTCATAATGATTCAGGCCATTACATCGGCAATGGATATGCCTGACAGTTAGGTAAATTAATGCGCCCAACAACAGTCAGGTTCGCACACACTAATACTAGTGCAATGCGCCGCCGCAGTGGCTTTACTACTGCACCAAAGGCAAAGCAAGTTGCGCCAGCAATGACATTGGTTGAGAAGACAGCAATGATGTCGAGTGTTCCGGCCAAAGTTATCAAAGCAGCTTAATCAAAAGCGCGGCGCCAGCTGCGCTTTTTTCTTTGCACGCGACTCATAAAGCTTCAAAGACTTAGAACAAACTACAGTGAAAGAGATAGTTTTTCCTATTTGGTCTTAGCAAAGCAATTTGGTACCTTTACTGCTAATTACACCTATAAATTCTGTGGAGAAAGAAATGAAGTGTCATCGCATTGAAGAGCTGCTTGAGCTACTAGAGCCTGAATGGCATAAAGATCAAGAGCTGAACCTCTTGCAGTTCATCGTTAAGCTGGCAAAAGAAGCAGGCTATAAAGGAAAGCTAGAAGATCTGACCGACGATGTACTGATCTACCACCTTAAAATGCGTAATAGCAGCAAAGATGAAATGATCCCTGGACTCAAAAAAGACCAAGAGGACGATTTTAAAACGGCGATCCTACGCGCTCGTGGCATCATCAAATAACCAGCTCAACAGCCAGTATTCTTTAAGCGACTCTCTCTGTGAGTCGCTTTTTTATAACCAAAGTTTTTAGTCCCACAATTGGTTATAACTGTTCAGCCAATTATCAGGTTAACTGTACTGATTTTTGTTGTTAAACATTGACTGCGTTAAAGAAACGGAATTGTTATTGATTGTATAATCGCCGTTCATCAGTATTTACTAAAATAATTATGTTCGGTCATCTTTATGACGGAACGAGCAGCAATGTCATCGAGCGACATCAATAGAAATGACGCCGTACATTATAAAAGCCTAAGAAGGATGAGTGCATGAGTCAGGACAAGATCGATATCAAAGATGTGACTCCTAAAACCTATAATCCCAAAACCCATAAAGGAAACGGGGATCGGTTCAACCCAAGTAATCGCATCTATGTACGCGAAAGCAAAGGGACTTACCAGAAACTGCGTCGTTACGGTGGTTGGTTCTTACTGCTTCTCTTCGCTTTGATACCGTGGATTCCTTACGGTGAACGTCAAGCGATCTTGCTTGATATTGGCAACCAGCAGTTCAACTTTTTCGGTACCACACTGTACCCACAAGATCTTACCCTACTCGCCTTGCTGTTTGTGATCGCGGCGTTTGGGTTGTTCTTTATTACCACCTTCTTAGGTCGGGTTTGGTGTGGCTATCTCTGCCCACAAACCGTCTGGACCTTCATGTATATCTGGTTTGAAGAGAAGCTAGAGGGCAGCGCCAATAAGCGTCGTAAGCAGGACTCCAATAAGCTGACGGCGAATTTAGCGATGCGCAAAACCATCAAACATATAGCTTGGTTTGCCATTGCGCTCGCCACTGGTTTTACTTTTGTTGGCTACTTCGTTCCAATGAAGCAATTGGTTATCGACTTTTTCACTTTTAACGCCAACTTCTGGCCCGTCTTTTGGGTAATGTTCTTTGCCATTTGTACTTACGGTAATGCTGGTTGGATGCGTTCCATCATGTGTATTCACATGTGTCCTTACGCGCGCTTTCAGTCTGCCATGTTTGATAAAGACACCTTTATCGTTGGCTATGATGCAAAACGTGGGGAAAAACGTGGCCCACGTCCGCGTAAAGCCGATCCAAAGCAACTTGGTTTGGGTGATTGTATTGATTGTGATTTGTGTGTGCAGGTGTGCCCAACAGGTATCGATATTCGTGACGGCTTGCAGTATGAATGTATCAACTGTGGCGCCTGTATTGATGCGTGTGACAACACCATGGATCGCATGGGCTACGAGAAAGGCCTAATTAGTTACACCACCGAGCATCGCTTATCGGGTAAGAGTACCAAAGTCATGCGTCCGAAGCTGCTAGGCTATGGTGCCGTACTACTCGTCATGGTCGGTCTTTTCTTTGCCCAAATTGCAGCGGTAGACCCAGCCGGCATGAGTGTTATTCGCGACCGTAACCAACTGTTCCGCGTTAATAGCTCGGGAGAAGTAGAAAACACCTACACCCTCAAGGTGATCAACAAAACTCAGCAAGTGCAAGAGTACTCGTTGGATGTTGAAGGGCTATCCGATGTAAGCTGGTATGGTAAGCAGACAATTCAGGTCCAGCCAGGTGAGGTATTGAACCTGCCAATGAGTCTTGGTGCCGATCCTGACAAGCTAAACTCTGCGATTACGACAATTCAGTTTATACTCACCGATAAGAGCAACGAATTCACCATTGAAGTAGAAAGCCGTTTTATTAAAAAACTATAGTGCTACTTCAGTGACTAACGGAAAAAGGCTCAGTAATGAGCCTTTTTGTTTATATGTCCCAAAGTATGTTTAACTTTGACGCCCTTACCCCAGACTTTATGTGGTACGCGTTAGAAAGCATCGGCGTTCGCGCAGAATCAGGCTTTCTTCCCCTCAATAGCTACGAAAACCGTGTGTATCAATTTACCGATGAAGAGCGTCGTCGCTACGTCGTGAAGTTCTATCGTCCTGAACGTTGGAGCAATGAACAGATCCAAGAGGAGCACAACTTTACTTTAGAGCTGATTGGCAATGAGATCCCCATCGCACCACCTGTGCGCATCAACGGTGAAACCCTGCATCACTATCAAGGCTATGCTTTTGCGCTGTTTGATAGCGTGGGTGGTCGCCAATACGAGGTTGACAATTTAGATCAGCTCGAAGGTGTAGGGCGTTTCCTTGGCCGCATCCATAAAGTCGGCAGTCGCCAAGCCTTCCAACATCGCCCTACGATCGGCTTACAAGAATACCTGTATCAACCAAGAGAGATTCTGCAAAACGCCAATATGATTCCAATGCACTTGGAGAACAGCTTCTTCAATGACTTGGATATGCTGATCAAATCAATTGAAAGCCACTGGCACGAAGGCTTCAATATGATTCGTTTGCATGGCGATTGCCACCCAGGCAATATTTTGTGGCGAGATGGCCCTATGTTTGTTGATTTGGATGACGCTCGTAACGGCCCTGCAGTACAAGACTTATGGATGCTATTGAACGGTGAACGCCAAGACAAACTGATGCAGTTGGATATTGTTTTAGAGGCTTACCAAGAGTTTTGCGACTTTAATCCTGCAGAATTGAAACTAATCGAGCCACTTCGCGGTCTACGAATGGTGCACTATATGGCATGGCTAGCAAAACGTTGGCATGACCCTGCATTTCCTCTCGCTTTTCCATGGTTTAATGAGCCAAAATACTGGGAAGGTCAGGTCCTTGCATTTAAAGAGCAGATCGCCGCTTTAGAAGAAGCACCGCTGTCTTTAATGCCTCAGTGGTAAGTCAGGCCAAAAATTCAAAAATGGAGATATTTCGATGAAAAAACTGTTCGCACTGTTTTCTATGCTGATGTTAAGCCTGTCGGCACATGCAGCGCAATTCAAAGAAGGTGAACATTACAAAGTATTGGATCTTGAGGCATCAAAAAAACCTCTTGTGACGGAGTTTTTCTCTTTCTACTGCCCGCACTGTAATAGCTTTGAACCGGTTATCCAGCAACTGAAAAAGCAGTTACCAGAAGGTACTAAGCTATTAAAAAACCACGTTTCTTTCATGGGTGGCAACATGGGCCCATCAATGAGCAAAGCCTACGCAACGATGGTTGCATTAAAAGTGGAAGACAAAATGGTGCCAGTGATGTTTAACCGCATCCACAATCTAAAGAAAGCACCACGTAATGATGAAGAACTTCGTCAAATCTTCCTTGATGAAGGTGTAGATGCGAAAAAATTCGATTCTGCATTCAAAGGCTTCGCGGTTGATTCAATGGTTCGCCGTATGGACAAGCAATTTGAAAACAGCGGTCTAACCGGCGTTCCTGCGGTTATCGTTAACAACAAATACCTAGTTCAAGCACAAAGCATCAAAACGATGGATGAGTACTTCTCTCTGGTGAACTACTTGCTGACACTAAAATAAGCACATCGATATCAATCAAAAGGGGAGCACGTCGCTCCCCTTTTGTTTACTTGTAAATCTCTTGTAGTAACCGATCTTTTTCTTGCCACACATCACTCAGCCATTGTTGAAATTGCCGCTTATAGGGCTTATCGTTGAAGTAATCACCAAGCACTCTTTCATCAACGGGTAACACATTTACACGCACAACCACCTTGCTCATGCGGCCCATCAATAAATCCTTGAACGGTTTATGCGTATTTTCTGGGTACGCCAACGTAACGTCGATAATGCTCTCGAACTGTTCCCCCATCGCCGCTAACGTGTACGCAATCCCGCCCGATTTTGGTTGCAGCAAATATTGATAGTTTGCTTTACTCTTACGCTGCTTTTCTTCGGTAAATCGGGTTCCTTCGACATAGTTAACCACTGTGGTTGGAGTGTGTTTGAATTTAGCGCACGAGCGACGTGTCGTTTCTAAATCTTGACCTCGCTTATGAGGATTGCGGATCAGATACTCTCGCGAATAGCGACGCATAAATGGCATGTCGAGCGCCCAACACGCCATCCCGATGAAAGGCACATACAGCAGTTGTTGCTTGAGGAAAAACTTCGGCATGGGAATACGGTCTTTAAACACGCAGCAAAGCACAACAATATCTGTCCAACTGAGATGATTACTGATCAGCAGATACCACCCGTCTTTTTTAAGCGCTTCACCGCCCTGAACATCCCACTCAACACGGTTAGATACCGCCAGAATGCACGCATTAACGGTAGCCCATAACCACATCACCTTATTGGCACAAACGGTCGCTATCGCTTTTAGCTTTACGCCAGGAAGCAATATTTTAAATACAGCGATAACACAAATTGCGAGTGAACAAACCGCAGAATTGAGAATCACAAAAGAAGCGTTAAAAAAAAATAACAAATATGCCAACATGATAGTCAAACAACAGTGATAATGTGTGAAGAATAAAACAGCGTGTAATTATACTGCGCCTTTGCCACATTGGAACATGCGTGGAAATGGTCAGATTTGTTACCGCAACCAATATGTGCACCACTCATTCGACAACAAGGAGATAACGAATGAAACCAAGGCTACTTCTCTTGCCTTTGGCCTTTGTCGTCAGTTCTGCTCAGGCTCAACTCGCTGAAACCGCAGGTTTTGGCGGTGAAATTTCGCTGAATGCCGGATTCATATCATCAGAATCCAATTTCAATACAGAAAATAGTAACACCATCGATTCTCTCGATAAGCGTGCCGATAGTGACAGTTCCGTTATCGCTGCACCGCTAGGGAGTGTGACATACACCTTTGGTAGCCGACTCAACCACCAAGTTTACGCCGGTACCACACGCTCAGATGTCGCGGTAGGTACACTCGCTTTTCAGTTGGGCTATCAACACGAGCTACAATCTGGCACCGTGCTCGATGTTTCCTATCTGCCGACGGTACTCAAAGGCGAAACTTGGCGCAACCCTTATCAAGTAGGAACCGCACGTAAAGAGACGGATGTTGACGGCAATGCGTATCGCTTTCAGATCAAAGGGTTAATTGATAAAAACTTCAACCTTGATCTTGCTTATGCTGATAAAGACATCGAGCAGGAGGAAGTGACAGACCGCTCACTTGCTCGCGATGCTAACCTTTACTATGTCAAAGGCGACTATCGCATTCCACTCAACCAAACGTCTATGTTGCAACCCGCTTTCACCTACATCAATCAAGATGCCGACGGTAAAGCGGAGTCATTTGATTCGTACGGATTTGACATTAGCTGGTTTAAATTTATCAACCGCCATCGATTGGCCCTCACAGCGGGTTATGCATGGAAAGACTATCAAGCCGCTAGCCAAACTTTTGCTAAAACACGAAATGACGACACCATCAGCCTATTTGCGGCCTACGAATATCAAAACGTATTTGACTGGCAAGACTGGTCGTTCATTTCTTTAGCCGGCTATAGCCAAACTGACTCGAATATCACGTTTTATGAGGAGAAAGAGTACCTATTGTCGCTTGGTCTCAACTACACCTTCTAACGTCCTTCATCGCAACAAGGCGCTCACAACACTTGTTGCGATGACATTTTGCATGTCTCTATACCGCTTGCGCCGTAAGCTGTTTCAGCAAACGGTCCATCGCTCGATACCCAAGTGCTTCAGCCAAGTGCGTTCGTTCAATTTGCTCCGCCCCATCCAGATCGGCGATTGTTCGCGCCACTTTGATAATACGATGATACGCACGAATCGAGAGCCCTAAACGATGCAAAGCGGTTTCAAGAAACTCAGCATCACTCTTATGCAAGGGACAAAACGCCTCAATTTCTCGACTACCTAACAGTGCATTGACCTTACCACTGCGGTTTAGCATATTGTTACGCGCATGGCTCACACGCGCTTTTACGATAGCAGTCGGCTCACCGCGATCACCTCCTTCTGCTAATGTCCCTTTGGGCAAAGCTGGGATTTCTAAAGACATATCAAAGCGATCTAACAGTGGTCCAGATAATCGACCAAGGTAGCGCAAAATAGCTTGTGGATTGGTGCGCGCTTGATTGCCTTCGTAATATCCTGTCGGGCTTGGGTTCAATGCTCCAACTAATTGGAAGCGAGCCGGAAAGCGTGTTTTACCTTGCGCTCGAGAGATAATGATCTCGCCAGATTCGAGCGGTTCGCGTAACGAGTCTAGAACTTTACGATCAAATTCGGGCATTTCATCGAGAAACAATAACCCGTTGTGGGCTAAAGAGATCTCCCCTGGTCTGGGTACCGAGCCACCACCGACTAATGCCGCCATTGAACTTGAATGATGCGGAGAACGAAACGGACGCGACTTCCAGTTATGCTCATTAATTTCACTCTGAGTCAACGATGCCACCGAAGCGGTTTCCATTGCTTCTTCGTCACTCATTTCCGGTAATAAGTCACACAAACGCGAAGCCAACATCGTTTTTCCAGTACCTGGCGGGCCAAGGAAAAGTAAGTTGTGGTTTCCAGCGGCAGCAATCTCCAGTGCTCGCTTACCTTGTTGTTGGCCAATAATATCTTGTAAGTCTCGACCATGTTTTTCGATCGTTTTTCGCTTAGGCGTTTGAAAAAGATTCAGTCGATGTTGACCACAAAGCTCGGCACATACTTCCAGTAATGATTGGGCCGATTTATGTTGTTCCTTCCCCACCAGCGCCGCCTGATCGCCATTCACATGTGGGACGACCAAATGGCGTTGAATCTTACTAGCTTCCAGCGCAGCAGGCAGCACACCTTTTACAGGCCTCAGACCACCAGATAGTGCTAACTCACCAACAAATTCGTAGTTTTTGAGCTTATCTGTCGCGATTTGCTCCGAAGCGGCCAAAATTCCCAATGCAATAGGAAGATCAAAACGTCCTCCCTCCTTGGGTAGATCTGCCGGAGCCAAGTTCACGGTGATCCGCTTAGCAGGAAATTGAAAGTTAGAATTAATGATCGCACTGCGTACGCGATCTTTGGACTCTTTTACCGTTGTCTCTGGCAAGCCTACTAAGGTAAACCCTGGCATGCCGTTGCTGATATGAACTTCTACACTAACCGATGGCGCTTGCACCCCGACGCTTGCTCGACTATGAATGATTGCCAGCCCCATACGTTCCTCAATTTTTTTGAACACTCTGTAAACAAATGTTTTATCTGGTTGGTTATGTTATATACCGCGTCCCAATTGAGAGTTAATGTGAAAAAAGAATGACTTTTTGCTTGTCATGCAGCGGAATTGTGTGATACCACTAATGACGCAAACAATTTCGTAGAACATTACACAACATTTTTTAACGAAAAAAGAACGACAGACAGATGAACCTTTTCGCTCATATCAACGCACTGCTAGCCCTGATTATCGTGGTCATTATTGGCACCGCGCGGGGTATTGTGGGCGAAAGGTAACCACAAATTACAAAAAACCCCCGCACTGAAAAGTCCGGGGGTTTTTTTACAACTACAAGTTGTCATCTGTCTAACCCTCGGACAGTTTAACGGGAAGAATGGGAGTGCACATGAAGTGCAATAAATATGGCAATCGCTACGAGCCACAACGTAGCAAAGGAGGTTTACGATGACTGGTGCACAACTTGTCGTAGCCGCTTTAAGACAGCAAGGCATCGAAACCGTTTTTGGCTACCCCGGCGGGGCCATCATGCCAATCTATGATGCTTTGTATGACGGTGGGGTGGAACACATCCTATGCCGTCACGAGCAAGGGGCCGCTATGGCAGCTATCGGGATGGCTCGTTCCACTCAAGACGTTGCTGTGTGCATGGCAACTTCTGGCCCAGGAGCCACTAACCTTGTTACCGGCCTTGCCGACGCTTTCCTTGACTCCGTACCTCTAGTTGCCATCACAGGCCAGGTTGCTAGCTCTCATATCGGTACCGATGCATTCCAAGAAATGGATGTGATCGGAATGTCCCTAGCCTGTACTAAGCACAGCTATCTCGTGACCGAAATTGAAGATCTAGCTCCGACACTTGCCGAAGCCTTTGAGGTCGCAAAAACCGGTCGTCCGGGTCCAGTCATTGTCGATATCGCCAAAGACGTTCAACTCGCTCAAGCACCCACAGACCTTCTTCCTCCATACATAGCACCAGCAATCGAAGATGTCAGCGCTGAAGATATCAAACGTGCGCAAGATGTGCTGGCAGCATCTACTCGCCCAGTGTTGTATGTTGGTGGTGGCGTGCAACTTGCGAAAGCAACCGATGCAGTACGCGAATTTCTTCGCTTAAACCCAATGCCTGCAGTTAGCACATTAAAAGGCCTCGGTACCATTGAACGCCATGATCCCCACTATCTTGGTATGTTGGGTATGCATGGCACCAAAGCCGCTAACCTAGTGGTTCAAGAAGCCGATCTATTGATTGTGGTTGGCGCGCGTTTTGATGACCGTGTGACGGGTAAGCTCGATACGTTTGCACCAAATGCGAAAGTGATTCACATCGACATTGATGCTGCGGAGATTCATAAACTGCGCCACGCCAACGCACCATTACGTGGCGACATCAACACCATTCTCCCTCAGCTAGAACTGACTCAAGATATCTCACCGTGGGTTCATCACAGTGAAAGTCTGCGCAGCGGCTTTAAGTGGCGTTACGACCACCCGGGCGAGTTAATCTACGCACCGCTATTGCTTAAACAGCTGTCTGACATGATGCCAGATAGCTCAATTGTCTCGACCGACGTCGGTCAGCACCAGATGTGGGCAGCGCAACATATCCAGCCACGCGAACCACAAAATTTCATCACTTCTGCTGGCCTTGGCACCATGGGCTTTGGCTTGCCAGCGGCGATGGGTGCTGCAGTCGCACGTCCTGATGATCAGTCTATCCTTATTACAGGTGACGGTTCATTTATGATGAACGTTCAGGAATTGGGCACGCTGAAGCGTCGTCAGATTCCAGTGAAGATTGTCCTTCTTAATAACCAACGTCTTGGCATGGTTCGCCAATGGCAGTCATTGTTCTTTGACGGTCGCCACAGTGAAACCATTCTTGATGACAACCCAGATTTCGTGATGTTAGCAAAAGCGTTCGATATCCCGGGCAAAACCATCACCAAGAAAGAAGAAGTCGAACCTGCTCTCAAAGAGATGCTAGCGAGTGAAACTTCTTACATGCTTCACGTTTTGATTGATGAAGAAGAAAACGTGTGGCCATTGGTGCCACCTGGCGCATCAAACAGTGATATGTTGGAAAATACATAGGAGACAATCGCATGGACAGATATTTACTCGACATCAAAGCCGATGACAAACCGGTACTGTTGGAGCGCGTTCTACGTGTGATTCGTCACCGAGGCTTCGTGATCAAACAAGTCGCTGCTACGCAAAACCACGAAAGCAAAGTAGCCAGCGTCGAGATCATCGTCGACAGCGATCGACCAATCTCGTTTTTGATCAATCAAATAGAGAAGTTGTGGGACGTTCGTAAGGTTGAGGTGCTAAAAATCCGCAACGATGAACTGCCAAATCACAACTTACAACAACACGTAAGTGCATAAGGAAGGCAACAAATGGCAACGAAAACTGCAGATTTCATTTGGTTTAATGGTGAGATGGTTCCATGGGCAGAGGCGAACGTTCACGTTCTGACTCACGCAATGCACTATGGTACATCCGTGTTTGAAGGAGTGCGCTGTTACAACACACCAAAAGGCCCAATTGTCTTCCGTCACCGTGAGCATGCACAACGTCTAAAAGATTCTGCCAAGATTTACCGCTTTCCGATCCCTTTCTCTGTAGAAGAAATCATGGAAGCGACCCGCGAAACACTGCGCCAAAACAAACTCGACAGCGCTTACATTCGTCCATTGGGTTTTGTCGGTAATGTTGGCTTAGGCGTATGTCCACCAGTTGGCACTGAGATGGATCTAATCATTGCAGCATTTCCTTGGGGCTCTTACTTAGGCGAAGAAGCGCTAGAAAAAGGTGTCGATGCGATGATTTCAAGCTGGAATCGCGCTGCGCCAAACACCATCCCAACTGCGGCTAAAGCAGGCGGTAACTACCTATCTTCACTACTGGTTGGTGGTGAAGCGCGTCGTCACGGTTACGACGAAGGTATTGCGCTAAGCGTAGATGGTTACCTATCGGAAGGGGCTGGTGAAAACATCTTCGTTATCAAAGATGGCGTAATCACCACACCACCAGCAACTAGCGCGATTCTACCGGGCATCACTCGTGACTCGATCATGACAATTGCACGCGATAAAGGCTACGAAGTACGTGAAGCGAACATTGCTCGTGAAGCCCTTTACCTTGCCGATGAAGTCTTCATGACAGGTACTGCGGCTGAGATTGTACCAGTGGCAACCATCGACAAGATTGAAGTGGGCACTGGTAAGCGCGGCCCTATCACTAAAGAACTACAAGCAGCCTACTTTGGCCTATTTGACGGCACCACGGAAGATAAGTGGGGCTGGTTAGACTATGTGTACCCAGAACAGAAGTAAGAAGGATTAGGAAATGCCAAAATATAGATCAGCTACCACCACACATGGTCGTAACATGGCGGGTGCACGAGCACTGTGGCGTGCAACGGGTGTGAAAGAAGAAGACTTCGGTAAACCAATCATCGCCGTTGTAAACTCGTTTACTCAATTTGTTCCGGGTCACGTACACCTGAAAGACATGGGTCAGCTTGTAGCACGCGAAATCGAAAAAGCTGGCGGTATTGCGAAAGAATTCAACACCATCGCGGTTGATGATGGTATCGCAATGGGTCACGGCGGCATGCTGTACTCACTGCCTTCACGCGAACTGATCGCAGACTCAGTAGAATACATGGTCAACGCGCACTGTGCCGATGCCATGGTATGTATCTCTAACTGTGACAAAATCACTCCAGGAATGTTGATGGCATCTATGCGTCTTAACATCCCTGTTATCTTTGTTTCTGGTGGTCCAATGGAAGCGGGTAAAACCAAGCTTTCTGATCAGATCATCAAACTAGACCTTGTAGATGCGATGATCCAAGGCGCGGATCCAAAAGTGTCTGATGAGCAAAGCGAGCAGATCGAACGCAGCGCATGTCCAACGTGTGGATCGTGTTCAGGCATGTTCACTGCAAACTCAATGAACTGTCTAACGGAAGCACTGGGTCTTTCTCAACCAGGTAACGGTTCTATGCTGGCAACGCACGCAGACCGTGAACAGCTGTTCCTTAATGCAGGTCGTCGCATCGTTGAACTGACTCGTCGTTACTACGAGCAAGATGACGAATCAGCACTGCCACGCAACATCGCTACGTTTGATGCGTTCGAAAATGCGATGGCACTGGATATTGCAATGGGTGGCTCAACCAACACCATTTTGCACCTGTTGGCTGCAGCGCAAGAAGGTGAAGTGGATTTCGATATGGAAGATATCGATCGCCTATCACGCCAAGTACCACACCTATGTAAAGTGGCACCATCTACCCAGAAATATCACATGGAAGACGTACACCGCGCTGGTGGCGTCATGGCAATTCTTGGTGAGTTAGATCGTGCAGGTCTTCTACACAATGATGCGCGCACCGTGCTTGGCCTTTCGATGAAAGAGCAGCTGGCGAAATACGACATCATCCAAACTGAAGACGAAGAAGTACTTAAGTTCTACCGCGCAGGTCCCGCGGGTATTCGTACTACTCAAGCGTTCTCACAAGATTGCCGCTGGGATCGCCTTGATGACGACCGTGCGGAAGGTTGTATTCGTACTATCGATCATGCCTTTAGCCAAGAAGGTGGTCTAGCCGTTCTATCAGGCAACATCGCATTAGATGGTTGTATCGTTAAGACTGCTGGTGTGGATGAGAGCATTCATAAATTCACTGGCCCAGCCGTAGTTTTCGAAAGCCAAGAAGACGCCGTAGAAGGCATCTTGGGTGGCAAAGTAAAAGCAGGCGACGTGGTTGTTATCCGTTACGAAGGCCCTAAAGGTGGTCCGGGCATGCAAGAAATGCTTTACCCAACCACTTATCTAAAATCGATGGGCCTTGGCAAAGAGTGTGCACTTCTGACTGACGGCCGTTTCTCTGGCGGCACATCAGGTCTGTCAATCGGTCACGCCTCTCCTGAAGCAGCAAACGGCGGTGCAATTGGCCTGGTAAAAGAAGGCGATATGATCGCAATTGATATTCCAAACCGTTCAATTTCACTCCAAGTGTCTGAACAAGAACTTGCTGAGCGCCGTGCAAAACAAGACGAACTAGGCTGGAAACCAGTTGACCGCCAACGTGAAGTTTCCTTTGCACTCAAAGCGTACGCGAGTATGGCAACCAGTGCTGACAAGGGTGCAGTACGAGACAAGTCGAAGCTAGAGGGCTAGCAATGATGGAAGCTCAACCCGAAAAACAAGTGAACCAAACTGGCGCAGATTATCTGCGCCAAATCCTTCGCGCACCTGTTTATGAAGTAGCAACAGTGACGCCACTGCAAGAAATGCCTCGTTTATCTGCACGTATCGGGAATAACGTGCAGATCAAGCGTGAAGATCGCCAACCCGTACACTCGTTCAAATTGCGCGGTGCATACAACATGGTGGCGAGTTTATCTGAAGCACAAAAAGCCGCTGGTGTCATTGCAGCATCGGCAGGTAACCACGCTCAAGGCATGGCGCTCTCTGGTACTAAGCTAGGCATCAAGACCACCATCGTGATGCCCAAAACCACACCAGACATCAAAGTCGATGCGGTACGTAGCTTCGGTGGCAATGTAGTGCTGCACGGCAGCAACTTTGATGAGGCAAAAGCGGAAGCGGAACGCCTTTCTGATCTGCATGGGTACACATTTGTCCCTCCTTTCGATCACCCACTGGTGATTGCAGGTCAAGGCACCATAGGCATGGAAATGCTGCAGCAAAATGGTCACCTTGATTACATCTTCGTCCCTGTCGGTGGTGGCGGTTTGGCTGCCGGTGTTGCGGTACTCGTGAAGCAGCTAATGCCAGAAATCAAAGTGATTGCGGTCGAGCCAGAAGATTCTTCATGCCTCAAAGCGGCATTGGATGCAGGTGAACCAGTAGTATTAGACCAGGTCAGCATGTTTGCCGATGGCGTCGCTGTAAAACGCATTGGCGAAGAGACTTTCCGTCTATGCCAAAAGTACATTGATGGCCATATTGCCGTCTCTAGCGATGAAATCTGCGCAGCCGTAAAAGACATCTTTGAAGACACTCGCGCCATTGCTGAGCCTTCGGGCGCACTTGCTCTGGCAGGTTTGAAGAAGTTTGCTGAACAGAACAAGCTGAAAGACAAAAACCTAGGTACGGTATTGTCTGGCGCAAACACCAACTTTCACGGTCTGCGTTATGTTTCTGAACGCTGCGAGCTTGGTGAAAAACGTGAAGGTCTGCTTGCCGTCACCATCCCTGAGCGTCAAGGTGCTTTCTTTGAGTTCTGTAATCTCATTGGCGGCCGTGCCGTGACAGAGTTTAACTACCGCTACAACGATGACGCATTGGCAAATATCTTTGTCGGTGTGCGTTTGCAAGGCGGTCAGGAAGAGCTAGAACATATCATTCGCGACTTACGTGATGGTGGCTACCCAGTGGTTGATTTGTCTGATGATGAAATGGCGAAGCTGCACGTGCGCTACATGATTGGTGGTAAGCCGTCTAAGCCGCTTAAAGAGCGCCTCTACAGCTTTGAATTCCCAGAGTATCCTGGGGCGCTACTTAAGTTCTTAAGCACACTCGGTACTCATTGGAATATCAGCTTGTTCAACTACCGTAACCACGGCGCTGACTACGGACGCGTTTTATGTGGTTTCGAGTTAGATGAAAGCGATTTAGCTCAGTTTTCTGCACATTTACGTGAACTTGGCTATCAATGCAAAGACGAGACAGACAACCCATCGTATAAGTTTTTCTTGTCATAAAACGCCACATTTTAAACATATCAATGAAAACACCTCGCTAATGCGAGGTGTTTTTTATGACTGTAACCAATCTTTATGTAGCTGATTAGGCGACCCAAGATAGTCCACCATCCACTGGATCAATTTATGATTATCATCTTTGCGCCATACTAAGCAGCAGTGACTGAGCGGTTTATCATCCGGCATGACCTTCTCCACCAGCACACCATCATTGATTAAGGGTGTTGCAATATGACGTGGCATGTAACCCACGCCCACCCCATTTTTTAAACATTCAATCGCACTATACCAATTGGGCAATAATAATCGGCGCTGTTGCGAATAATGGCCAGTATGGCGTTTTGGCAGCACATTCGAAGTATCATCAAGACAGATCGCCGGAAATTGACTCACAAACTCTTCAGTAAGCACTTGTTGTCGAACGCAAGGATGAGCGGGTGACATTACAAATGCCCAATCTAATACGCCCATATCTTTGACTTCAAAATCTCCCCCAACGGGAACCGCAGATGTCGCGCCAACGACAATGTCGGCTCGACCTTGTGCTATGGCTTCCCAAGAACCATTGAAGACCTCCATATTGATCTGCAATTCAGCAAATTCAAACTCGCGATAAAAATCTTCCACTAAAGGTTTGAGTTTTTCTAACTTCACCACGTTATCTAAGGTCAGCTTTAACGTGCTTTTCCATCCTTGAGCCGCTCGCCGCGTTTGTGCTTTCACCTCTTCCATTTGACGCAGCAAAGAGCGCGCCTCGGCCATAAAAAGTTCACCCGCTGGAGTTAGCTCGACTTTCCTTGGTAAACGTCGAAACAGCACCACATCTAGATCTTGCTCGACCTGCCTTACTCCATAGCTGATGGCTGAGGGGACTTTATGCAATACCTCAGCCGCAGCGGTGAAACTGCCTAAACGGGCAACCGTATCCAGCATTTCCAAAGACGCTTTAGAGAACATGATTTAACCTTTCAAAAAATTTGATTGATAACCAACAATTTTAGCGTTTTATTTTCTCAAAATCGAAAAATAGAATAATAAGGTAAATAAATCAGGGTTGGCGCCAACTGATGTTGATTAAAAAATGATTAAATAATTTGACTGGTTGAATCATGAAAATCTCAAAACTACAGCTCATTTATCTGGCAGCATTATCGATGCTTGGCTTCGTTGCTACCGATATGTATCTGCCAGCATTCAAAGCGATGGAAATCGACTTTGCAACAGGCCCTGAGCAAATTGCGCTCTCTTTAACGGTATTCCTCGTTGGTATGGCGATTGGCCAACTAATGTGGGGATTGGCATCCGATAAATTTGGCCATCGTAATACACTCGCAGCCGGGTTGGTGTTATTTACTATCGCGTCATTCGGTTTGGCTTTCTGTGATCAAGTATGGCAACTACTCACACTGCGCTTTATCCAAGCTATCGGTGTGTGTGCACCAGCCGTGATCTGGCAGGCTATGGTCATTAAGCGCTACTCAAGCAGTAGCCAACAAATTTTTGCGACAATCATGCCACTCGTCGCGCTATCACCAGCACTAGCACCTCAATTAGGGGTTGTGTTGGCAGATAACTTCGGCTGGCACAGTATCTTTATTACGCTAACACTGGTTGGTGTCTTTTTGGTCTTTGCGACCATGGCACAAAAAGACGAGAAAGCAGAAATCAAACAAACCAGTATGTCTGCCGACATCAAAGCGCTGCTGAGTTCTAAAAAATACCTTGGCAACGTGTTTATGTTTGCGACGGCTTCAGCTGCATTCTTTGCTTACCTAACTGGGATGCCAGAAATCATGGCGCAACTGGGCTACGAAGCAAAAGATATTGGTTTGAGCTTTATCCCACAAACCATCGCGTTTATGGCTGGTGGCTACTTAGGTAAAGTAGGCGTTCGAAAATTTGGTGATGAAAAGGTTCTGCGCCAACTGATTGGCCTATTTAGTGTCGCGGCATTAATGATTTTCATTGCTTCACAGTGGGATCTGTCATCGATTTGGCCTATTCTTGCGCCATTCTGTTTGATTGCCGTTGCTAACGGCGCGCTGTACCCAATCGTGGTAAACCGTGCACTGGCCAGCGCACAACAGAGCCCTGCAACAGCAGCAGGTCTGCAAAACAGCCTGCAAATCTGTGTAAGTAGCTTCTCAAGTGCATTGGTAGCCGCAATGGCAAGCCAAGCTCAGATGGTTACTGGCATCGCAATCATCATCTGTATGGGTGGGCTGTGGATGGGATACATTCTGTCGAATCGCGAATTATCCAAGCACTTTACGACTCCTGACAACGCCCGAGTCGTGAGTGAAGACGAACTTTAATCGTTCAGATAATAAAAAGAGCCGCGCAATGCGGCTCTTTCTGTTTATAAGCTTTTCAACCCCCATTTCTTGGCAGTCTGCTTAAAAAAGCCTTGAGTCTTTTTCAACTCTACCCAGTGATTGATGTAATTAATCCATACTTGATCGTCTTGCGGCAACAACATAGCAATTGGGGTTGGTTTACGCGGTGCGGTCACTGGCACTATCGCCAACTGTTTAAACTTATCCACCAACGTCGCTGCTTCCACATTGGACGTCACCGATACATCGGCCCTGCGAGCTAGTAGTTCTTGGAAGTCGCGCGCTGGCGCTTCAATAACAATATGCTGAGCAGACGGGAAGAACTCTTTCACCATTTTTTCTTGTACCGTACCTAACGTCGCCGCGACTTTTACTTCTGGTTTATTAAAATCCGCCCAATCAGAGAATTTGGCGAGATCTTTCTTTTGCACCACAGGTACAAAGGAAAGGTAGAAATATGGCTGGCTATATCCAGCTACTTTCGCGCGAGACATGTTCAGAGATGCGCTGCCAGTAATATCGTATTTGTTGGCGGTAATGCCATTAACTAGCGTCTTCCAATCCGTGGGCACATACTCCACTTTTACACCGAGATCTTTAGCAAGTTCTGTTGTTACATCGATATCGAAGCCACGATAACTGTTTGTCGCGGGGTCTTTCATCGTCATCGGATTCCAATCTCCCGTCGTTCCAACTCGGAGTACGCCATTGTCTAAAATGGATTGAAGACGGCTTTCAGCGTGAGCGACTTGAGTCGCAGCAAGCAAACACATTCCTAGCACTAGTAAAATCTTTCTCATTTTTATTCCCTTAAAAATAATGACCTTATACGGTTTAATAATTAACCTTTATTAGAGCTCTACTGATAACATAGCAGCAACAAAGGAAGTTTTTTAGTTAATTCAGGGAGTAAATGTGACGTTTCGAACTCTATGGCTGTTTTCACTGCTATTACTCACTGGTTGTTCAGATTATCAATGGGGCTGGTATGTACTTGACCCTTCGACGGATCAAGGGCTCACCAATCTAAAGTTTTTAATCGCTGGGTTTAATGACACCATTCAGGTATCACTCCTCAGTATGTTATTTGCGATGAGCTTGGGTCTGATCGTTGCGTTACCCGCTCTGTCGGACTCAGCCTCTCTGAAGTGGATAAACCGTATTTATGTCGAGGTGATCCGTTCAGTGCCAGTTTTAGTCTTACTACTTTGGGTGTATTACGGCATGCCTACGCTATTGGATGTCTCACTCAATCACTTTTGGGCGGGTGTTATTGCACTGACTATCGCTGAGAGCGCGTTTATGGCGGAAGTATTTCGCGGTGGAATACAAGCTATCAGCCGTGGCCAGCATGAAGCGGCTGAATCTTTGGGCTTAAGCTATTGGCAAAAGATGCGCTTGGTAATTCTTCCCCAAGCATTTCGACAAATCCTCCCTCCACTGGGCAATCAATTTGTCTACATTCTCAAGATGAGTTCTTTAGTCAGCGTGATTGGTTTAAGCGATCTCACTCGCCGTGCTAATGAGCTGGTGGTGAATGAGTACTTACCCTTAGAGATTTATACCTTCCTCGTTTTGGAGTACTTGTTGCTCATCCTATTTGTATCTCAAGCCGTTCGTTGGCTCGAAAAACGTATTGCTATTCCTAGCTACTAACGATGAAGCCTGAGCTAGAAACAACAAAGCCGCTCTTGTTGAGCGGCTTTGACAGTATAGCGATAGAGTGAGTGCAGGTAATGTTTATTTCTGTTTTACAGGACGCTGCCAGCCAGTAATTTTGCGCTCTTTGACGCGAGTAATTACTAACTCACCTTCTTCAACATCTTTTGTTAGTGTCGTGCCTGCACCTATGGTTGCGCCATCAGCGATAGTGACAGGCGCCACCAGCTGGCTATCAGAACCAACAAATACATCATTACCGATGATGGTTTTAAACTTGTTCGCACCATCGTAGTTACAAGTGATAGTACCTGCGCCGATGTTAGTACGTTGACCGATCTCTGCATCACCTAAGTAAGTTAGGTGGTTCGCTTTTGAACCTTCTCCGATGCGCGCATTTTTCACTTCAACGAAGTTACCCACATGGGAATCGTTACGCATTTCAGCACCAGGACGAAGGCGAGTAAATGGACCAACCGTACATTCTTCACCAACCGTTGCACCTTCAATCACACTGTAAGGGCGAACGATGGTGTTGTCGTCGATTTCACAATCTTTCAGTACACAACCCGCACCGATAACCACGTTATCACCCAGTGAAACTTTACCTTCGACGATAACATTCACGTCGATTTCACAGTCCATACCGCACTGTAACTCACCACGCAAATCAAAGCGTGCTGGATCGCGTAGCATGACACCTTGCTCTAGTAGCTTCTGAGCTTGCATTGACTGGAAAGCACGCTCTAGACGAGCAAGCTGTGCGCGGTCGTTGACCCCTTCCACCTCAATGGCATTGACTGGGTGTACTGCCTCAACGGCACGACCTTCATCGTGTGCAGCTGCAATAACGTCAGTTAGGTAGTATTCGCCTTGTGCGTTGTTGTTGTTTAAGCCAGACAACCAACGCTTAAGATCCCCACCAGTCGCAACCATCACGCCAGTGTTGATCTCTTTAATTTGTTTTTGTTCTTCTGTTGCATCTTTTTGCTCAACGATCGCCACAACAGGACCATTCTTACGGATAATACGACCATAGCCTGTCGGGTTATCTAGAATCACTGTTAGTAGTGCAATACCGCCAGTTGGCTGTGCATCTAATAGGTTTTCAATCGTTTCAGATGAAATCAGTGGAACATCACCGTAAAGCACCAGTACTTTTTCATCGTCTTCAAACTTCGGAGACGCTTGATCAACCGCATGACCTGTCCCTAACTGCTCCGCTTGAAGCACCCAATTTACAGGCTCTTCTGCAAGAGTGGTTTGCATTTGATCACCACCGTGACCAAAGACCAAGTGGATGTTTTGTGCGCCAAGACCTGTACATGTATCGATAACATGTTTTGCCATTGGCTTGCCTGCCAAAGTGTGTAGCACTTTAGGCATGTTCGAATGCATACGGGTACCTTTACCCGCTGCAAGAATCACAGCACTGAATTTCATTGATAACCTATTGACGTTTTATGTTAATTGGCCGTTATTTTAAACAGCTCTTTTAAAATAGTTAATGGAGTAAGGTAAATTTCCAACTAAAATTAATCAAAAAGGCGACCAATTGGCCGCCTTTTTTCATGCAACGTTGCTAATTGAGCTTAGCGACGCTTTTTTGTCAGCTCGATAACTCGTAGCTGAGCAATGGCTTTAGCCAGTTCACTGGCCGCTTGTGCGAAGTCCATGTCACCATGCTGATTCTGGATTTGCTCCTCAGCGCGGCGTTTGGCTTCTTCTGCCTTCGCTGCGTCTAGCTCTTCACCACGGATAGCTGTATCAGCTAGTACAGTCGCTGTACCAGGCTGAATCTCTACCATACCACCAGAAACATAAATAATTTCTTCGTGGCCGTGCTGTTTCACAATACGCACCATACCAGGCTTGATAGCGGTCAGCAGCGGTGTGTGACCATGGAAAATACCAAGTTCACCTTCGCTACCGGTCACCTGAAACGTTTCAACACGACCAGAGAAGATTTTCTTCTCAGCGCTTACTACGTCTAGGTGAAAGGTTATTGCTGCCATATCGCCTCCTAGTTAGCCTTATAGCTTCTTCGCATTCTCAATAGCATCGTCGATGCTACCGCAGTACATAAATGCCTGCTCAGGAATGTCGTCGTATTCACCAGCTAGTAGACCTTTAAAGCCACGTAGAGTCTCTTTTAGAGGTACGTAAATACCAGGGTCACCTGTAAATACTTCTGCTACGTGGTAAGGCTGAGTTAGGAAACGCTCAATCTTACGTGCACGAGATACAACTTGCTTATCTTCTTCAGATAGCTCGTCCATACCTAGGATAGCAATGATATCTTTCAGCTCTTTGTAGCGCTGAAGAGTCTGCTGAACACCACGAGCAACTTCGTAGTGATCTTGACCAACGACTAGTGGATCAAGCATACGAGATGTTGAATCTAGCGGGTCGATCGCAGGGTATAGACCCATTGCAGCGATGTTACGGTTAAGTACAACCGTTGCATCCAAGTGCGCGAACGTTGTTGCTGGAGACGGGTCAGTCAAGTCATCCGCTGGTACGTATACCGCCTGTACAGACGTGATAGAACCTGATTTCGTTGACGTGATACGCTCCTGAAGTACACCCATCTCTTCTGCAAGAGTTGGCTGGTAACCTACCGCAGAAGGCATACGACCTAGTAGTGCTGATACCTCTGTACCTGCAAGTGTGTAACGGTAGATGTTATCAATGAACAGTAGTACGTCACGACCTTCGTCACGGAAACGCTCTGCCATTGTTAGACCAGTCAGTGCAACACGTAGACGGTTACCTGGTGGCTCGTTCATCTGACCGTAAACCATCGCTACTTTTGATTCTTCAGGCTTCTCAACGTTTACAACGCCCGCTTCCTGCATCTCGTAGTAGAAATCGTTACCTTCACGAGTACGCTCACCAACACCAGCAAATACTGATAGACCTGAGTGCTGTAGTGCGATGTTGTTGATAAGTTCCATCATGTTAACGGTCTTACCTACACCTGCACCACCGAATAGACCGATTTTACCACCCTTAGCGAATGGACAAATTAGGTCGATTACTTTAACGCCCGTTTCTAGAAGTGCAATTTCGTTTGATTGCTCTTCGTAGCTTGGTGCACTACGGTGGATAGAGTAAACCTCTTCCGCACCCACTTCACCACGCTCGTCAATCGCGTCACCTAGGACGTTCATGATACGACCTAGAGTTTTAGTACCTACTGGTACTGAAATTGGAGCGCCAGTGTTAACCACTTCTACTCCACGACGTAAACCATCAGAGCTACCCATTACGATACAACGAACTACGCCACCGCCTAGCTGTTGTTGAACTTCAAGAACTAGACGCTCTTTTGAGTCCGTTACGTTTAGAGCGTCATATACACTAGGTACATTGCTCTGTGGGAACTCTACGTCGACTACCGCACCGATGATCTGTACGATCTTACCTGTAGCCATCGTTAATCCTCTAAACTATTTCGTTTTACCTAAGCTTAAACCGCAGCTGCACCACCAACGATTTCTGATAGTTCTTGTGTAATCGCAGCCTGACGGGCTTTGTTGTACACAAGTTCCAAATCGTCAATCAAACTGGTTGCGTTATCCGTTGCAGCCTTCATCGCAATCATTCGAGCCGCTTGCTCACAAGCAAGGTTCTCAACCACACCTTGGTATACCTGAGACTCTACGTAACGCACTAATAGCGTATCCAGTAGAGGTTTTGGTTCAGGCTCATAGATGTAGTCCCATGAATGCTCACGCTGCATCTCTTCGCTGTCCGATTTAGGCAAAGGTAGCAATTGATCGATCGTTGGTTGCTGAACCATAGTATTAACAAACTTGTTGAATACTACATATAGACGGTCCAGTTCACCTTCATCGTATTTCTTCAGCATTACGCCAACAGAGCCGATTAGGTCTTGTAGGCTTGGATTATCTCCAAGACCAGAAACCTGTGCCGCAACTTTTGCGCCACCATGTTTAAAGAAAGCTGTTGCTTTTGAGCCAACAACGGCTAGCTCAATCTCAGCACCTTTCTCTCTCCATGCTTGCATGTCTGTAACGGCTTTTTTGAACACGTTAATGTTCAAACCACCACACAGACCACGGTCTGTCGAAACGATGATGTAACCAACACGTTTAGCTTCACGCTCTTCTAGGTACGGATGACGGTACTCTAGGTTTGCGTTAGCCACATGACCGATCACTTTACGCATTGTTTCAGCGTATGGACGAGAAGCTTCCATTGCATCTTGAGAACGACGCATTTTTGAAGCTGCTACCATTTCCATCGCTTTCGTAATTTTCTGAGTGCTTTTAACACTACCGATTTTATTACGTATCTCTTTTGCGCCGGCCATCGTTACTCTCCGTTAGTTGGTGGCAGAAACTGCCACCGACCTAATTACCAAGTTTGGGTTGCTTTGAAGTCGTCAGTCAGTTTCTTCAACTGAGCTTCGATTTCATCGTTGTAAGCGCCAGACTTGTCGATCTCAGCTGCTAGTTCAGCGTATTGACCGCGAGCGTACGATAGTAGAGCCGCCTCGAAATCTAGAACTTTGTTAAGTTCTACATCATCAAGGTAACCGCGCTCTGCCGCGAAGATAGTTAGAGCTTGGTCAAATACAGACATTGGAGCGTACTGCTTCTGCTTCATTAGTTCTGTAACTTTTTGACCATGGTCTAGCTGTTTCTTCGTTGCGTCATCAAGGTCAGAAGAGAACTGAGCAAATGCCGCTAGTTCACGGTATGCAGCTAGTGCTGTACGGATACCACCTGATAGTTTCTTGATGATTTTCGTCTGAGCTGAACCACCTACACGAGATACTGAGATACCAGGGTCAACAGCAGGACGAACACCAGCGTTGAATAGCTCAGTTTGTAGGAAGATCTGACCATCGGTAATCGAGATTACGTTAGTCGGTACGAATGCTGAAACGTCACCTGCTTGAGTTTCGATGATAGGAAGAGCAGTCAAAGAACCAGTCTTACCTTTCACTTCACCGTTAGTGAAACGCTCTACGTACTCTTCGTTTACACGAGCTGCACGCTCTAGTAGACGCGAGTGTAAGTAGAATACGTCACCTGGGAATGCCTCACGGCCTGGTGGACGTTTAAGTAGTAGAGAGATCTGACGGTAAGCTACCGCTTGCTTAGATAGATCATCGTAAACAATCAGTGCGTCTTCACCGCGATCGCGGAAGTATTCACCCATCGCACAACCTGCGTAAGGCGCTAGGTATTGAAGCGCTGCAGATTCAGAAGCTGATGCAACTACAACGATAGTATTTTGTAGTGCGCCGTGCTCTTCTAGTTTGCGAACAACGTTAGCGATAGTCGATGCTTTCTGACCGATTGCTACGTAGATAGAGAAAATACCAGAGTCTTTCTGGTTGATGATCGCGTCGATCGCCAGTGCTGTTTTACCAATCTGACGGTCACCGATGATAAGCTCACGCTGACCACGACCGATTGGGATCATTGAGTCAACTGACTTATAACCAGTTTGCACAGGTTGGTCTACCGATTTACGGTCGATTACACCTGGTGCGATCACTTCTACAGGCGAAGTCATTTTCGCTTCGATTGGACCTTTACCATCGATAGGCTCACCCAGCGTATTTACTACGCGGCCTAGTAGTTCTGGACCAACTGGCACTTCAAGAATGCGGCCAGTACCTGTAACTTTCATGCCTTCCTTAAGGTCAGCATATGGGCCCATTACAACCGCACCAACCGAGTCACGCTCAAGGTTAAGTGCCAGTGCATAACGGCCACCCGGTAATTCAATCATTTCACCTTGCATCACGTCCGCTAGGCCGTGGATGCGGATGATACCATCGCTTACCGATACGATAGTACCCTCGTTGCGAGCTTCACTAACAACTTCGAAAGATTCGATACGTTGTTTGATCAGATCGCTAATTTCCGTGGAATTAAGTTGCATGCTCCAATCCCCATTAAGACTGCAATGCATCGCTCAGGCGGTTCAAACGACCACGCGCTGAGTCATCGATGACTAGGTCTCCGGCTCGAATAATAACCCCACCAAGTAGGGTCTCATCTACACTGCAATTCAGCTTCACTTTGCGTTCAAGACGCTTTTCAAGTTTGCTGCCAATGTTTGCAAGTTGTTCATCAGAAAGCTCTGTTGCTGAAATTACTTCAACATCAATTTCTTTCTCATGTTCTTTTTTCAGAGTAAAAAACTCCGTGCAAACATCAGGAAGGGCCGCTAAACGACCATTCTCAGCCATTACCTTCAAAAGGTTTTGACCGTGCGCATCAACTTGTTCGCCGCAAACTGCAACAAAAATTTCTGCCATTTTGTCAGCAGAAACCGAACCCGTTAGTAGTTCGTTCATTTGTTCGTTTTTGGCCACTTCAGCAGCAAAAGATAACATTTGGCCCCATTGGTCCAACTGGTCTTTCTCTAAAGCAAAGTCGAAGGCTGCTTTAGCATAGGGGCGTGCGATAGTAGTCAAATCAGACATATGCGCCCCCAGACTTAAAGTTTTGCAGTAATGTTGTCGAGAATATCTTTTTGCGCATCTTTATCGATAGAACGCTCAAGGATTTTCTCAGCACCAGCTACAGCCAGAGTAGCAACTTGTTTGCGCAGCTCATCGCGTGCACGATTGCGTTCAGCTTCAAGTTCTGCTTCTGCTTGCGCTAGGATTTTCTGGCGTTCTGCCTGAGCTTCCTCGCGAGCTTCATCAAGAATTTGAGACTTACGCTTGTTCGCTTGTTCGATGATCTCAGTTGCTGTGCGCTTCGCTTCTTTCAATTGATCAGAAGCGTTGGCTTGTGCTAGATCCAAGTCTTTCGCAGCACGTTCTGCTGCTTGAAGACCATCAGCAATTTTCTTCTGACGCTCTTCGATCGCTTGCATCAATGGTGGCCATACATACTTCATGCAGAACCACACAAATAGTGCGAACGAGATTGCTTGACCTAGCAGAGTTGCGTTTATGTTCACAACAGCTACTCCCTTTTAAGAATCAACTACAAAAATACAATTAACAGAGTTGTTAATTAGCCTGCTAGTTGACCCACAAATGGGTTTGCGAAAGTGAATAGTAGCGCGATTACGATACCGATCATTGGAACCGCATCAAGTAGACCCGCGATGATGAACATCTTAACTTGTAGCATAGGAGCCATTTCTGGTTGACGTGCAGCACCTTCTAGGAATTTACCACCTAGCAGTGCGAAACCAATCGCTGTACCAAGAGAAGCAAGACCGACGATAATACCTACGGCGATTGCAGAAAAGCTCAGTAAAGTTTCCATTACTATCTCCAATTTATAGTTGTTGGCTTAGTGCCCAAATAAAAAGCTTTAAAAAAATTAATGATCAGGATCTTCGTGTGCCATTGACAGGTAAACAATTGTCAACATCATGAATACGAAGGCTTGAATCGTAATAACCAAGATATGGAAGATTGCCCACGGTAGTGAACCCATCCATTGTAAGTACCATGGTAGCATTGCCGCACAAAGAATGAATACAACCTCACCCGCGAACATGTTACCGAATAGACGCATACCAAGTGATAGAGGTTTCGCTAATAGCGATACCACTTCAATTAGTAGGTTAAACGGAATCATCAGTGGGTGATTGAATGGATGTAGTGCAAGTTCTTTTGCGAATCCACCTAGACCTTTTACTTTGATGCTGTAGTAAATCATCAATGCAAAAACGCCTAGAGCCATAGCCATGGTGATATTCACATCAGCAGACGGTACAACCTTAAGGTAAGGAATACCTAGCCAATGCTCTGCTGGGTATGGTAAGAAGTCGATAGGAACTAAGTCCATCACGTTCATCAAAAATACCCAACAAAAGATAGTCAGTGCTAAAGGCGCGATCAGTGGGTTGCGTCCATGGAACGTGTCTTTGACGTTATCGGCGACAAATTCAACGATCATTTCTACAGCACACTGAAGCTTACCCGGTACACCCGCTGTTGTTCTCTTTGCTACTTTGTAAAAAATTCCGAGGAAGATTAAACCAGTAAACCAAGAAAAAAACAGGCTATCGATATGTACGTTCCAGAAACTTGTCTCCGACCCTACTAAACCCAACTTGTATAGCGATAGGTTAGAAAGGTGGTGGGCAATGTAACCGGACGATGTTAGCGCTTCACCTGGCGCAGCCATAACTCATCCTATTTTTTGTTGTTAATGAATAGCACTGGTGCACAGATATTAATACCTAGTACCAGCAAATAGGTTAGTTTGAGGGGAACAAGTTCCACCTGCATATACATGTAGGCAACATAGAACAGTGCAACCGTGATGAGAATTTTCAGTACTTCACCCGTATAGAAGGAAGCAGCGATGCGCTTGGCAGCGCGAGCTCCACTAAACATGAAAGCACACAGCGCGAATACTGCATTGGCAACAACAAAAATGCCTCCGCCAATCAGCGCTGAAAATCCCCAGTCAGGATTTATGGCTACCGCCATTCCTGCTGCCACAAAAATAACCGCGCCAGACTGGATCATTAACAATTGCCTTGCGAGCTCTCGTCCTGGTCTAGCTAACGCAGCTACCATGTATTCGTACCTCTAGTAATATCCACTTCGCACTTAACTCTCTGTGCTGGGAAATTGGCGAAAATTATACGTTCAGTTCAACGTAAAGCAATTCGATTGCATCAAAAACTTACAGTTTTGTTTACAAAACGACAACTTTCGCACAAAATTCGATTAATTAGATTAATTGACCTAAATCAATTATCTCATCTAGGCCTCAAGCTTGGCAATTAGTTGGTCCAATTTGTGAGGCTCATCAAGACTTATCGTCAATTTCGCTTTTCCGTTTGCAGAACGGGTAAGAGAAACTTTTGCATCAAGCAGCTGACTCAATTTATGCGACATTTGCTCGGCTTCGGTATCCTCTTGTTGCCCTTTTTGCTCATTTTGTGGGGCTAAGCACTTTTTTACTAACTGTTCGGTTTGGCGAACAGTCATTTGCTTCTTAGCCACTTGTTGAGCTACTTCGACTTGCTGTTCGCCTTCTAACGCTAACAGAGCTCGAGCATGACCCATTTCCAATTTTTTATCTGCAACCAGACCTTTTACATCAACTTCCAACTGATTCAGACGTAATAGGTTACTCACCGTCGTTCTTGATTTACCAATCACATCGGCCACTTGCTGATGTGTCAGCGTGAATTCATCTTGTAGACGTTCAAGCGCTTGGGCTTCCTCAATCACATTCAAGTCTTCACGTTGAATGTTTTCAATCAACGCCATTGCGATGGCGGCACGATCTTCAACTTTTTTCACCAAACACGGCACGCGTTTTAAACCCGCCTGCCTTGCAGCACGCCAGCGGCGCTCACCTGCGATGATCTCAAACTGACCATTTTCGACCTGGCGAACCACGATTGGTTGAATAATGCCTTGTGATTGAATCGAAGCCGCTAGTTCTTCTAGCGCTTCAGGCGCCATATCTTTACGCGGTTGGTATACGCCCGGCTGCAATTGACCAATCGCTAAATCGGTTAACTCACCGTCTGCCGATAATTCTTGGCTATGCGATGCAATATGCTGTTTTTCACGAGCAAACGAACTGGTCGACAATAACGCATCCAGTCCTTTTCCGAGACCACGCTTAGACATGGGATTGAATTCCTTAGGTTAGAGTTAAACTGGGATTTCTTCGCGGCGGAGCATTTCGCCCGCTAAAGCAAGATACGCTTTGGCACCTGCGGAGTACTTATCGTAGTACATTGCTGGCTTACCGTGACTTGGCGCTTCAGCCAAACGAACATTACGCGGAATGACAGTACGGTAAACTTTATTCCCAAAGTGTTTTTTAAGTTGATCGGATACTTCATTCGATAAGCGGTTGCGTGGGTCGTACATGGTACGCAATAAACCTTCGATTTTTAGGTTTTCATTCACAACAGCCGCTAACTTGCTGATTGTATCCATAAGAGCAGTTAAACCTTCTAACGCAAAGTATTCACATTGCATCGGCACCAGCACAGAGTCAGCTGCCGCCATCGCATTGATTGTAAGAAGGTTTAGAGAAGGAGGACAATCAATAAAGATGAAATCATAGTTATCGCGAACTGACGACAATGCATTTTTTAGACGCACTTCACGAGCGAAAACTTCCATCAATTTGATTTCTGCCGCGGTCACGTCTCCGTTCGCCGCGATCAAATCATACTTCCCTGTTGTTTGGGTACAAACGACTTGATCGAACGGTGTATCTTCAACCAAAAGATCGTATGCGGTGGCGTCGACCATATACTTATCCACGCCACTGGCCATCGTAGCATTGCCTTGCGGGTCGAGATCGATCACCAAAACCTTGCGCTTTGTTGCCGCCATCGAAGCCGCTAAGTTAATGCACGTTGTTGTTTTGCCGACCCCACCTTTCTGGTTGGCGATTGCTACAATTTTACCCACGATTACCTCGCTAATTTTCCTTGCGCGATAAGATTACTAGATGACGATCACCTTCCAACTCAGGAACAGCCAAAGATATGATCTCTGTCACACTGCACCATTCAGGAAGCTGATCCATTTCATCTTTAGGGTGCTGCCCTTTCAGCGCTAGAAACACCCCGTGCTCTTGTTTCGGCAAATGGTGGCACCATTCCACCATGTCTGTCATTGAAGCAAAAGCTCGACTCAAAACGCCATCAAATTTTTCTTCAGGTTGGAATTCTTCGACGCGACTTTGAATTGGTGTCACGTTTTTCAGCCCTAATGTGTGCACGACTTGCTTGATAAAACGGATGCGTTTGCCAAGACTGTCGAGCAAAAAGAAGGTTTTCTCAGGGTTCATGATTGCCAAAGGGATGCCCGGTAACCCCGGACCAGTACCAACATCAATGAAGCGCTCACCGGGCAGGTGTGCGCTTACAACGATACTATCAAGAATATGTTTCACTAACATATCAAGCGGATCACGTACCGATGTTAAATTGTACGCTTTGTTCCATTTGTCGAGCAGTTCGACATAACCAACTAACTGCTCTCGTTGCTGTTCTGACACTTCCAAATCGGTTTTCGCGATCAGTGAATCCAGCTTTGTTCGCAATGCACTCATTATTCTTCCTCACCTTTCTTCAGCAAACCATGCTTTTTCAAGTGAACAAGTAGAATAGAAATTGCAGCAGGCGTAATACCAGAAATGCGTGATGCAATACCGATGCTCTCTGGTTTGGCCTCGCTCAGTTTAGCAACGACTTCGTTTGATAAACCTTTTACATCGCGGTAATCCAAATCAGCAGGTAACTTGGTATTTTCGTGACGCAGTGATTTTTCGATCTCTTCCTGCTGACGCTTGATGTAACCATCATATTTCACTTGAATTTCAACTTGCTCAGCCGCTTGCTGATCTTCAAGTGCAGGAGCAAACGCTTCAAGTTGCGTCAGTTGCGAATAAGTGATCTCAGGACGACGCAGAAGATCCTCACCACTCGCTTCACGGGCCATTGGGGTTTTCAGCAGCTTGTTCAGCTCATCAACACCCTCTGACTTCGGATTCATCCACGTTGCTTTCAAACGCTGACGCTCCGTTTCCATATTGTTGATTTTCTCGTTAAAGCGAGCCCAACGAACATCATCAATCAAGCCTAGCTCGCGCGCTTTTTCCGTTAAACGTAAATCGGCGTTATCTTCACGAAGTAGCAGGCGGTATTCCGCACGAGAAGTGAACATTCGGTACGGCTCTTTGGTACCCATGGTCGATAAGTCATCAATCAACACGCCCATGTAAGCTTGGTCACGACGTGGGCTCCAGCCTTCTTTGTCTTGGCTAAACAAGCTTGCGTTTAGGCCCGCCATCAAGCCTTGCGCTGCGGCTTCTTCGTAGCCAGTCGTACCATTAATCTGGCCAGCAAAGAACAAACCATGGATGAACTTCGTCTCGTACGTTTGCTTCAAATCACGTGGATCGAAGAAATCGTATTCAATCGCATAACCTGGGCGAACGATGTGTGCATTTTCAAACCCTTTCATTGAGCGCACGATTTGTACTTGCACATCAAATGGCAAGCTGGTCGAGATACCATTAGGGTATAACTCGTGCGTGGTTAGGCCTTCTGGCTCAATGAAGATTTGGTGGCTGTTTTTGTCAGCGAAACGCATCACTTTGTCTTCAATAGACGGACAGTAACGCGGACCAATACCTTCAATCACACCTGCGTACATTGGACTGCGATCCAAGTTACTACGGATCACATCGTGAGTTTGTTCATTGGTGTGGGTGATGAAACATGGAATCTGACGCGGATGCTGTTCACGTTTGCCCATGAACGAGAATACAGGCGTTGGGTTATCACCATGCTGAGCTTCTAGCACTGAAAAATCAACAGTACGAGCATCAATGCGCGGTGGAGTACCTGTTTTTAAACGATCCACACGGAACGGCAGTTCACGCAGTCGATCCGCTAATGCGATCGATGGTGGATCCCCGGCACGACCACCAGACGAGCTTTCCATACCTATGTGGATCTTACCACCAAGGAAGGTACCCACGGTTAGCACAACGGCTTTCGCATGGAAGCGAAGTCCCATTTGAGTTACCACACCAACTGCGCGATCTTGTTCAACAATCAGATCATCAACTGATTGCTGGAACAACGTTAAGTTAGGCGCATTTTCTAATGCATTACGAACGTACGCTTTGTACAGAGCGCGATCGGCTTGAGCTCGAGTTGCTCGTACTGCAGGACCTTTGGAGGCATTTAGTGTACGAAACTGAATACCTGCATGGTCGATGGCTTCAGCCATCAAACCGCCCATAGCATCTACTTCTTTTACTAAGTGACCTTTACCAATACCACCGATCGCCGGATTACAAGACATCTGGCCTAATGTATCGATGTTATGGGTAAGGAGAAGCGTTTTTTGTCCTGTGCGTGCAGATGCGAGCGCGGCTTCCGTTCCTGCGTGTCCGCCACCGACAACAATGACGTCAAAGTTTTCGTGATAAAGCATGAACTGACCTCAGGTATTCAAAGGGATTTAATGGACAGATAAAGGAGCCGTATTTTACCTGCTTTATGCCAGAGAGAAAAACGTTTTCTCGTTTTATCCGTTTTAAGCTTCAAGATAAATATATATAAGATCTATATATATGATCTTTTATTAGATCTACTATTAGGATCGACCGTTTCTGTGGATAACCTAAAAATGATCAACAAGATCATGGATCTTCTTTGGATCATATCTTGTGATCATGATTGGATCAGATCGAGGATTACCTGGGATCAAAAGTGGTAGTTATACACAGGAGGTAAAATTGATCAAAGTTGTTATTGGGATAACTAAAGGAAAATCACTGGATCTTATTGTAGTTATCCACAGTCTGTTTGGTTAGTTTTTGAGCGGTTAAACAAAATAATTTGGTGGGAGTTATTCACATGGGAGAAAACAGAGCCGAATTTCGACTCTGTTGAAGGGAAAGTCGTGAGTTTAAAAACGTTCGATATTCTCTTTTAACCACATCTCTGCGGCGTCTTCTGGCACATCATGGCTCAGTACATCGATTTTAAAGCAATCTGCGAGAGGGGTTGCACCAATATCCTCTAATAAATCATAAGCGTGTTGACCAGCGGCACAGAACGTATCGTAGCTAGAGTCACCAATCGCAATCACCGCAAATTTTACATCAGTCATTTTTGGCGGTGTATTTTGTAATGCTGCGATAAAAGGTTGGATATTATCAGGATACTCACCAGCTCCATGTGTAGAGGTGATCACCAACCACGTACCTTGATTTTCGATATCACTGAGGGAAGGCTGGTTGTGGATCGTTGTTTCAAATCCATTCTCGTTGAGTAGATCACTCAGGTGATCCCCTACGTATTCTGCGCCACCTAACGTGCTGCCTGTAATAATGTGGATCATACTTCTTCCTTATTGAATGCGACGGCTAAAGCTCATGGATGGCTTGCCGTACAAAAAGAAACGCGGTGTGAGTTAAGCTCAGCACCGCGCGTTCGATTATTTACTTCCCTATACAGAATGAAGAGAAGATTCGTCCCAGTAAGTCGTCAGAACTGAACTCACCGGTAATCTCATTGAGATGTTGTTGGGTGATACGTAGCTCTTCAGCCAATATTTCACCGGCCATATAGCCTTCAAGCTGCTCCTGGCCTATTTGAAGGTGCTGTGCGGCACGTTCTAATGCATCGAGATGACGACGACGAGCCATAAACCCACCTTCACTGTTGCCAGAGAAGCCCATACACTCCTTGAGATGATCGCGCAGAGCTTCAACCCCTGCACCAGTCTTCGCTGACAAACGGATAAGAGTAGGGTTATTGACGTGGCAGATCCCCATATCTTCACCCGTTTGATCCGCTTTATTACGGATCACAGTTATGCCAATGTTGTCTGGTAGGCGATCCACAAAATCTGGCCAGATATCTTTCGGATCGGTGGCATCGGTTGTCGTGCCATCCACCATGAACAACACGCGGTCTGCTTGGGCTATTTCATCCCACGCGCGTTCGATACCGATTTTCTCTACTTCATCGGAAGCATCACGCAAACCTGCTGTATCAATGATGTGTAGTGGCATGCCATCAATATGGATATGCTCACGCAGTACATCACGCGTGGTTCCTGCGATGTCGGTTACGATTGCAGATTCTTTACCCGATAGCGCGTTCAGTAGGCTTGATTTGCCCGCATTTGGACGACCCGCAATCACGACTTTCATCCCTTCACGCATAATAGCGCCTTGGTTAGCTTCTTTGCGCACCGCATCTAGGTTGTCGATGATGGCTTGTAGGTCACCAGCCACTTTACCGTCGGCCAAAAAGTCGATCTCTTCTTCAGGGAAGTCGATGGCTGCTTCAACATAGATACGCAAATGAATCAGCGACTCAACTAAGGTATTAATGCGGCCTGAAAATGCGCCCTGTAAGGATTGCAGTGCCGATTTTGCTGCTTCTTCAGAACTGGCATCAATGAGGTCTGCGATCGCCTCGGCTTGAGCGAGGTCGAGTTTATCGTTCAGAAATGCGCGTTCAGAGAACTCACCAGGGCGAGCAGCTCGAATACCATCTATACCTAGAATGCGTTTTATCAGCATATCCATCACGACAGGGCCGCCATGGCCTTGCAGCTCAAGTACGTCTTCACCGGTAAATGAATGCGGGTTAGGGAAGTACAGTGCGATGCCCTGATCAAGCACAGTGCCATCTTCTGACTTAAACGGCAGGTACTCTGCGTAGCGGGGCTTTAGTGTTTTGCCAGTGACTTCTAACGCCACTTGGTTGGCTTTAGGGCCAGAAACTCGAATAATACCGACACCGCCACGACCAGGCGCGGTCGCTTGAGCGACAATCGTATCTGTAGTCATAATTTTGCCTTTTGAGCTGGGCTATAGGGAAGATACCTAGGGAGCCATCACAATTAATTAGCTGAATTGTAATCAGCCAAAAACAAAAAGGCGACCTTTTGGCCGCCTTTCTCAATCATTTCCTAAAAGGTTACTTGCTGTGTAAGCCTTTTTTCTCTAATCCTTTGTAGATCAGAGTTTGCTGGATAAGCGTTACGATGTTCGACACCAACCAGTATAGAACGAGACCTGATGGGAAGAACAAGAAGAAGAAGGTAAACATAACCGGCATAAAGGTCATGATCTTCTGCTGCATTGGATCCGTTACCGTTGTCGGGCTCATCTTCTGGATTAGGAACATAGACGCACCCATCAATAGCGGCAGGATGTAGTAAGGGTCCTGCGCTGAAAGGTCATGAATCCAACCGAAGAATGGAGAGTGACGTAGCTCAACCGATTCCATTAGTGCCCAGTAAAGCGCGATGAAGATAGGCATCTGTAGGATAAGAGGTAAACAGCCACCTAGTGGGTTCACTTTCTCTTTCTTGTACAGTTCCATCATTTCTTGGCTCATGCGCTGACGGTCATCACCGATACGCTCACGCATTGCTTGCAGCTTAGGCTGTAGCATGCGCATTTTCGCCATAGACGTGTATTGCGCTTTTGTTAGTGGGTACATTGCACCACGAACGATGAAGGTCAGACAGATGATTGCCACACCCCAGTTGCCAACAAAGCTCTGGATGAATGAAAGCAACATATGAAGAGGCTTCGCAATGAACCATAACCAGCCGTAGTCCACTACTAGGTCTAGGTTAGGTGCCACTTCTGCCATTTCATCTTGCAGTTTTGGACCAACCCAAAGTGTTGCTTCAAACTTAGCCTGATCGCCTGTTGCGATAGTTTTGTTCGGCATACGAACGCCGATGTCGCCGAGGTTGCCAATTACACGAGTGTATAGGTTAGTACCTGGTTCGTTACGTGGGATCCAAGCTGCGGCAAAGTAGTGCTGAATCATTGCTGCCCAACCTTGGCCATCGGCTAGGTTAAGAGACAGGTTGCGATCCTGCATATCATCAAAGCTGTACTTCTTGTAACGCGTATCTTCTGTTGAGTATGCGCCACCACGGTAAGTAGGCATTGTGATGCTACCACCATCGTCCATTAGGTTTTGACGTAGGTGAGCGTACATACCAAATGTTGCGTTGTTGCCTGAGTTGTTCACTACATCGTATTCAACATTAAGCGCGTAGCTGCCGCGTTTAAAGATGTAAGTTTTGGTGTATTCGATGCCGTTTGCAGTGAATGTCATCGGAACGCGAAGTTCATCTTGACCGTCAGCCATTGTGAAGCTGTCTGCACTTACGTTGTAGTGAGGGCGATTTGTGCTGCTCAAGTCGATACCTTGAGGACCCACTAGACCGCTTTGAGCGATAAATTGGTGACCTTGAGCGTCTTTAAGCAGAACAAAGGAATCTGATGAATCTAACTCAGCAGAGTATTCGTTAAGGTTGGCATGTACCACATCGCCACCAACGGTGTCGATCGACAGAGTTAAAACATCAGTCGTTACTGTGATAGTTTTTGCAGAAGCTTGCTGTTGACCGGGAACTGGGTCAAGTTCATCAGCAAAAGATGGTGCAGGTAGAGTGCTGCTTGATTGAGCCTGTTCAACTGCTTGAGGTTCTGGATTCTTTGCAACTTGCCATTGTTGAAACAGCAAAAAAGAAACCAGGGCCAAACCGATGAGCAGGATATTACGTTGAGAATCCATCGTTAGTTATCTCTGTCTTGTTTTTGGACTGGTGGAACGGGGTCATACCCCCCTTCATTCAAAGGGTGGCATTTTAATAGACGTTTGCCTGATAACCAACATCCTTTTACAAAACCGTGAGCTCTCAAAGCTTCTAGCGCGTAAGTGGAACAGGTTGGTGTGAACCGGCAACGAGGACCAATCAAAGGGCTGATAAACCAGCGATACAGATAAACGAGCCCAATGGCTATCCACGTGAAGGGCGAGACAGGCGTTGCCATAGCTTATCAAACAACTTAAAAATTTCCTCATTGCTTAAATCTTGCGCGCTTTTCTTCGCAATCACAACAAAATCTTTGTTTGGAAGCTGATGTTGATTGTTACGAAAGCTTTCACGAGCCAAACGCTTAAATCGGTTACGACCGACAGCCGTTTTGATTTGCTTTTTGGGAACCGCTAAACCTAATCGTGGGTGAGAAAGTTTGTTATTGCGAGCAATGATGGTGAAATGAGGCGAGCCAGCTCGATGAGCTTGCTGGAAGACGTTTTGATAATGCTCGGGAGTTAACAAACGTAACTCCCGATTAAACGCGTACGTGTTCAAAATAAACTAGCGATTATTTTGATAGGCGCGCACGGCCTTTTGCACGACGTGCGTTGATAACTTTACGACCGTTCTTAGTTGCCATGCGAGCACGGAAGCCGTGAGTACGCTTGCGCTTTAGAACTGTAGGTTGAAAAGTGCGTTTCATGATAATTACCTTTACTGATCAGTAGTTTTAGGTTCTTGTTAAACCCGGCGTGGGTATTTGCTTTCTTATATAAAGAAGCTCTTTATATAGAGAAGGACAACCGACGCCTCTCAACAAAGAGGCGGAATTGTAATCACACTCACATAATGTGTCAATGACTCAATGAGTACGAAATTCCGGCCGGGCGATTATACGTAGTGTGAGTAAAATCTCAAGGATCAATCGATCCTGATGCTTGATCGTTACTCTATTCCTACTTGGTTAAGGAATTTTTTCAAACGAGGATCTTGTGGATTATCGAAGATATCCTGTGGAGAACCTTGCTCAACGATATTGCCTTCCGCCATGAAGATCACTCTATCAGCGACTTCTTTCGCGAATTGCATCTCGTGCGTCACCACCAGCATGGTTTGATGCTGATTAGCTAACTTCTTCATTAATGAGAGAACTTCACCGACCCATTCAGGATCCAGCGCAGAAGTTGGTTCGTCAAACAACAGCAGTTCTGGTTGCAGCGCCATCGCTCGGCCGATACCCACGCGTTGTTGTTGGCCGCCAGATAATGCCGCTGGATAACTATCGCCTTTATCCCCAAGGCCGATGTCATCCAGAATTTGTTGCGCTCGTTTGAGAGCATCGGCTTTTTTCCAACCTCGAACGGTCACTAGACCTTCGGCAATGTTCTGGCGCGCATTCATATGGGCAAACAGGGCATAGTTTTGGAACACAAAGCCAGTTCGACGACGCAGCGCTAATACTTCGGCTTTAGTGTGTTTTTGAGTATCAACGGAGATGTCATCTATCGTGATACGACCTTCATCTGCTTGTTCTAGAAAGTTCACCGTACGCAGCAAGGTTGATTTACCCGTACCACTTGAGCCGATAATCACGATGATCTCACCTTGCTTAATATCGAGGTCGATGCCTTTCAGCACTTCAGTCTCACCAAAACGTTTGTGAATATTTTCTAACTTAATCATCGTACGTACGCCTTATTCAGTTTTGCTTCTGCCCAGATTTGTACGCGAGTCAGAATCACCACCACGCCCCAGTAAATAAGAGCAACCGCAAGGAAAGCTTCAAAGAAACGGAAACTTGATGAGGCTTCCATCTGTGCTTTCGCCATGATTTCGGCCACACCAAGCGTGAAAGCGAGAGACGTTGACTTGATCATATCGATGAAATAGTTCATCAATGAAGGCAGTGCGACACGCGTTGCTTGAGGTAAAATCACTCGGCGCATTGCTTGGGATGTCGTCATACCGACCGATAAGCTCGCTTCCATTTGGCTGCGATCAATGCCAATAATGGCGGCACGAATACTTTCCGCCATATAAGCGGCAAAGTGCAGCGTTAAACCGATAACCGCTGCTGAAAAGGCGTCGATACCGACCATCAATGGAAAAATTTGCGGTAAGCCGTAATAAAGCAGGAAAAGCTGAACCAACAGTGGGGTGCCACGGAAGAAGCTGATGTACAGTTGGCTTAATTGATCCAAAACTGGCAGTTTAAATACGCGAATATTGGCTAAAATGACGGATAAAATCAGCGAAAACACCAATCCCCATGTCGCCATTTCCATGGTTGTGCCAAGATATTTCAGCAATATCGGCAACAGTTCCAACATGTAATTAAAGTCAAATCCCATACGGCTTACCTAAAGGCTAGAGAAAAGAAAAGGTGGAAAACAAGTTCCACCTTTACGTAAGTTTATTTTAGTCCTAGAGTGATACCACTTTGCGGCCTAAAGTACAAAGAGTTCTTATTTCGTGATGTCAGCGCCAAACCACTTCACGGAAATTTTCTCTACTGTACCATCTGCGCGCATCTCAGCCAGTGCTTTGTTTACTTCTTCTTGCAGCTTACGACCTTTCTCGTTGTCCACGAAAGGCCATGCGTTTTGAATGGTCTCAAACGGTTCGCCTGCCAATTCCAAAGGAAGACCTGTTTTCTTAATCAGCTCTAACGCAGAAAGACGATCCATTACAAACGCGTCTGCACGACCGAGCGCCACGTCATGTTCGATACCTGTGTCGTACGTTTTAATGTTGATCTTGCCGTCTTTGTCGTATTGACGCAGCAGTTGCTCAAAGTTAGAGCCTAGGTTCACCGCAACGGTTTTGCCCGCAAGATCGTCAACACCTTTGATGCTGTCGTTGCCTTTACGCACGGTAATTTGTGCGCCATCTACAACGTAAGGGTCAGCAAATAGGTATTTAGCTTTACGCTCATCAGTCATGGTGATTTGGTTGGAGATCGTATCGATACGACCAGTTTCTAAAAGACCAAATAAACCAGAGAAGTTGGCTGTTACGTATTCGATTTTGTAATCGTTACGTTTACCGATTTCATCCCACATGTCGACTTCAAAGCCTTGTAGCTTGTCTTGCTTTACAAAAGTAAACGGGAAGTAGCGACCTGACATACCAACTTTGACTTCAGTAGCGGCTTGTACGGTTGCTGCCGACAGTGCAATGGCTGCAACGGCAACCTTAATCCAGTTTTTCATAATACATCTCCATAATTTTATGGTTGGAAATACTACTGTTAGTTAGCTCAATTAAATAAATAACCAAGAGCAATAACCTAGACCTGTGAGTTATTAGATAATAGAAGAAGAATGTTAAATGTGACGAAAATGCGAACTGAACCTAGCGAAATGATCGACAAAATCAGCATTGGGAATAAAATAATACACAGACTTATCACCAATCGCTCGATCTTGTGAATTTTGCCCAATTGTGGATCGTTGTGTGGGCAAATTTGGGGCAAGGTGTGTTGATCTCATCAAGTTTGCAGAAATAATTGTGAATAACTTGGATCTTATTCACTGGATCGTCGATCAATCGCTGGCGATCTTGGTTATCAACAGGTAAAATTGCCAGTCTTTTCCGATAATTCAATTACTCAGTGGGGGCACCGTGTCATCTTCGCTTTGGCTGCAATGTTTGCAGCAGCTTCAAGAAGAGCTACCAGCTACAGAATTCAGCATGTGGGTTCGTCCGCTACAAGCGGAGCTCAATGACAATACTCTCACTCTATTCGCGCCAAACCGCTTCGTGTTGGACTGGGTGCGTGATAAGTATCTGAACAATATTACTCGCTTACTGCAGGAATACTGTGGTGGCGACATTCCTAACTTACGCTTTGAAGTGGGGAGCCGACCTGTCTCTGCTCCAAAACCAGCGCCGACACGTACGCCTGCAGATGTGGCTGCGGAGTCATCTGCGCCTGCGCAATTACAGGCGCGTAAGCCAGTACACAAAACCTGGGATGACGACGCTCAAGCGATTGCGGCTATCAATCACCGCTCAAACATGAACCCAAAACACAAGTTCGACAACTTTGTTGAAGGTAAGTCGAACCAACTGGGTTTGGCTGCGGCGCGTCAGGTATCGGATAATCCTGGTGCAGCATACAACCCGCTGTTCCTATACGGCGGCACGGGCTTGGGTAAAACGCACTTGTTGCATGCGGTGGGCAACGCGATTGTGGATAACAACCCGAACGCAAAAGTGGTCTACATGCACTCAGAACGTTTTGTGCAAGACATGGTAAAAGCGTTGCAAAACAATGCGATTGAAGAATTCAAACGCTACTACCGCAGCGTGGATGCGCTCCTTATCGATGACATCCAATTCTTTGCTAATAAAGAACGTTCACAAGAAGAATTCTTCCATACCTTCAACGCACTATTGGAAGGTAATCAGCAGATCATTCTAACGTCTGACCGTTATCCTAAAGAAATTAATGGCGTTGAAGATCGTCTTAAATCTCGCTTTGGTTGGGGTCTTACTGTTGCGATCGAGCCACCTGAGCTTGAAACGCGTGTGGCGATCTTGATGAAAAAAGCTGAAGATCACCAAATCCACCTTGCTGATGAAGTGGCATTCTTCATTGCCAAGCGTCTGCGTTCGAACGTTCGTGAGCTCGAAGGTGCACTGAACCGTGTTATCGCGAACGCGAACTTTACTGGTCGTCCAATTACGATTGATTTTGTTCGTGAAGCGCTGCGCGATCTGCTTGCTCTACAAGAGAAGCTGGTGACGATCGATAACATTCAAAAGACAGTGGCGGAATACTACAAGATTAAAGTAGCGGACTTGCTGTCTAAACGTCGCTCTCGTTCTGTTGCGCGTCCTCGTCAGCTGGCCATGGCGTTAGCAAAAGAACTAACCAACCATAGCTTGCCTGAAATTGGCGATGCGTTTGGGGGCCGCGATCATACGACCGTACTTCATGCTTGTCGCAAGATTGAGCAGCTGCGTGAAGAGAGCCACGACATTAAAGAAGATTACTCTAACTTGATTCGCACCCTGTCTTCGTAATCGGTTAGAATAACGGTATTCTAAGCAAATCATTTATTGAGCTGACAGCGTAAAGAGCCAAGCATGAAATTTACCATTGAACGTAGTCATTTAATCAAACCGCTACAGCAGGTTTCGGGCGCTTTAGGTGGCCGACCAACTCTGCCAATCCTGGGTAACCTACTTCTTAAAGTAGAAGAGAACGTATTGTCGATGACGGCAACCGATCTTGAAGTAGAGTTAGTAAGCAAAGTGACGCTAGAAGGTGATTTTGAAGCGGGCAGCATTACCGTTCCTTCGCGTAAGTTTCTCGATATCTGCCGTGGTTTACCGGACGATGCGATCATCACATTTGTATTAGAAGGTGATCGCGTACAAGTTCGCTCTGGTCGCAGCCGTTTCTCATTGGCAACGCTTCCTGCGAACGATTTCCCTAATATTGAAGACTGGCAAAGTGAAGTGGAAGTATCACTGAGCCAAGCTGATTTACGTACGCTGATCGACAAAACTCAGTTCTCGATGGCGAATCAAGACGTTCGTTACTACCTCAACGGCATGTTGTTTGAAATTGACGGCACCACGCTACGCAGCGTGGCGACGGACGGCCACCGTATGGCGGTATCGCAAACTCAGCTAGGTGCGGACTTTGCGCAGAAGCAAATCATCGTGCCACGCAAAGGTGTGCAAGAATTAGTAAAGTTGATGGATGCGCCAGAGCAGCCTGTAGTACTTCAGATCGGTAGCTCCAATGTTCGTGCTGAGGTGAATAACTTTACTTTTACCTCTAAGTTGGTTGATGGTCGTTTCCCTGACTACCGCCGTGTATTGCCTCAGAGCACCAATAAGACCCTAATAGCAAGTTGTGACGAGTTGCGCCAAGCCTTCTCTCGTGCTGCGATTCTTTCCAACGAAAAATTCCGTGGCGTGCGAGTGAATCTGGCTGATACTGAAATGCGCATAACCGCGAATAACCCAGAACAAGAAGAAGCGGAAGAGATGCTTGATGTAACCTTTGAAGGTGACGCCATCGAAATCGGCTTTAACGTAAGCTATGTGCTTGATGTTCTGAATACGTTGCGTTGTGAAAATGTACGTGTGTCGATGTCGGATGCTAACGCTAGCGCGTTGATTGAAAATGCCGACGATGACAGTGCCATGTACGTGGTGATGCCAATTCGTCTATAAGCCAACTGAATGCCTCTTTCTCGTCTCATCATTCAGCAGTTTCGAAACATTAAAGCCTGTGATATTGAGTTATCAGCAGGCTTTAACTTTCTTATCGGGCCGAACGGCAGCGGTAAAACCAGTGTCTTAGAAGCGGTTTATCTGCTCGGGCATGGCCGCTCATTCAAGAGCTCTCTCACCGGACGAGTGATACAAAATGAGTGTGACGAACTGTTTGTTCATGGTCGTTTTTTGAACTCGGATCAATTTGAGCTACCTATCGGCATTAATAAGCAGCGTGATGGCTCAACAGAGGTTAAAATAGGCGGTCAATCTGGACAAAAATTAGCGCAGTTGGCACAAGTTCTGCCTCTGCAGTTGATACACCCAGAAGGGTTTGATTTACTGACAGATGGCCCTAAACATCGTCGTGCGTTTATTGATTGGGGCGTGTTTCATACCGAGCCCGCTTTTTATCAAGCATGGGGAAGGTTCAAGCGCCTGAACAAGCAGCGCAACGCGTTGTTGAAAACCGCCAATAGTTATCGTGAGCTCAGTTATTGGGATCAGGAAATGGCAGGATTGGCTGAAAACATCAGCCAATGGCGAGCAAGTTACATCGAGCAGATGAAAACCGTCGCAGAAACTATCTGTCAGACATTTTTGCCAGAATTTGAGATCCAATTGAAGTATTATCGTGGCTGGGATAAAGACACTCCATACCACGAGATACTAGAAAAGAATTTTGAGCGTGATCAGGCTTTGGGATACACCTTTAGTGGCCCAAACAAAGCTGATTTGCGCATTAAAGTGAACGGAACGCCCGTTGAAGATGTTCTGTCACGCGGTCAATTAAAACTCATGGTGTGTGCATTGCGTGTAGCGCAAGGGCAACACCTGACAGAGATGGCCGGTAAACAATGCATTTACCTAATTGATGACTTCGCGTCGGAATTAGATAGCCAACGTCGCAAGCGTCTTGCTGACTGCTTAAAAGAGACGGGCGCACAAGTATTTGTAAGCTCTATCACTGAAAGCCAAATCGCCGATATGTTGGACGATAACGGTAAATTGTTTCATGTGGAACATGGCAGGATAGAGTCAAACTAGAAGAGAGAAACTCATGTCTGAAAATTACGATTCATCGAGTATTAAGGTACTGAAGGGTCTGGATGCGGTACGTAAGCGTCCAGGAATGTACATCGGCGATACGGACGACGGCACCGGCCTTCACCACATGGTTTTCGAGGTGGTGGATAACTCAATTGATGAAGCGTTGGCAGGTCACTGTAAAGACATCGTTGTGACAATTCATGAGGATAACTCGGTTTCCGTTAGCGATGATGGTCGTGGCATTCCAACAGAAATCCACTCAGAGGAAAATGTCTCTGCAGCAGAAGTAATCATGACGGTTCTTCACGCGGGTGGTAAGTTCGACGATAACTCATACAAAGTATCGGGTGGTCTTCACGGGGTAGGTGTTTCAGTAGTAAACGCACTATCAGAGAAAGTTGAGCTAACGATTCATCGTGGTGGCCATATCCATACGCAAACCTACCGCCATGGTGAGCCTCAAGCGCCACTAGCCGTTGTGGGTGATACGGATAAAACCGGTACACAAATTCGTTTCTGGCCAAGTGCCGAGACGTTCTCTAACACAGAGTTCCACTATGACATTCTGGCGAAGCGCCTGCGTGAACTGTCATTCCTGAACTCTGGTGTGTCGATCAAATTGGTTGATGAACGTGAAGCAGACAAACATGATCACTTCATGTATGAAGGTGGTATTCAAGCGTTCGTTGATCACCTAAACACCAACAAAACGCCAATCATCGAAAAAATCTTCCACTTTAACTCTGAGCGTGAAGACGGCATTTCAGTTGAAGTGGCGATGCAATGGAACGATGGTTTCCAAGAGAACATCTTCTGCTTTACCAACAATATCCCACAGCGTGATGGTGGTACTCACCTTGCTGGTTTCCGTGCTGCGCTAACACGTACATTGAACAGCTTTATGGATAAAGAAGGTTTCTCGAAGAAAGCGAAAACAGCGACTTCAGGCGACGATGCGCGTGAAGGTCTAACTGCGGTTGTTTCGGTGAAAGTGCCTGATCCTAAGTTCTCAAGCCAAACAAAAGACAAACTGGTTTCTTCTGAAGTGAAATCAGCTGTTGAGTCTGCAATGGGTGAAAAACTGTCTGAGTTCCTGATTGAGAACCCGACAGAAGCGAAGATGGTTTGTTCGAAAATCATCGATGCAGCACGTGCTCGTGAAGCAGCGCGTAAAGCTCGTGAAATGACGCGCCGTAAAGGTGCACTAGACCTAGCTGGCCTTCCAGGTAAACTTGCAGACTGTCAGGAAAAAGATCCGGCACTCTCTGAACTATACATAGTGGAGGGTGATTCGGCAGGCGGCTCCGCAAAACAAGGCCGTAACCGTAAGAACCAAGCGATCCTACCGCTAAAAGGTAAGATTCTTAACGTAGAAAAAGCACGTTTCGACAAGATGCTATCTTCTCAAGAAGTAGCAACACTGATCACCGCACTAGGTTGTGGTATCGGTCGTGACGAGTACAACCCGGACAAGCTTCGTTACCACAACATCATCATCATGACCGATGCCGATGTCGATGGTTCGCACATCCGTACGCTACTGTTGACCTTCTTCTACCGTCAAATGCCAGAGCTTATCGAGCGTGGCTATGTGTACATCGCTCAGCCACCACTATACAAAGTGAAAAAAGGCAAACAAGAGCAGTACATCAAAGATGAAGAAGCGATGAACCAATACCAAGTATCATTGGCTCTGGACAATGCATCGCTACACGTAAACGCAGAAGCACCTGCACTGGCAGGTGAAGCACTAGAGAAGCTTGTTCAACAGTACAATGCGGGTATTAAACTGGCGGAACGTATGAGCCGTCGCTACCCAAGTGCTTTGGTAAACGAGTTGATTTACACTCCTCGCCTAACGCCAGAGCAATGCCATGACGCATCAGTTGTGGAAGCTTGGACGAAGCAGCTTATTGAACAGCTGAATGCGAAAGAAGTGGGTGCAAGCCAGTACAGCTACGAAGTTGAGCAGCACGAAGAGCTAGGCTTAAACTTGCCTAAGATTGTGGTTCGTACTCACGGTGTGACGCACGAACATGCAATTAGCATCGACTTCCTAAACTCGAAAGAGTACGGCAAGTTGGCTGATCTATCAGAAGCACTTGATGGACTTCTGGAAGAAGGCGCGTACATCAAACGTGGTGAGCGTACTATGCCAGTGGCAAACTTTGCAGAAGCGCTTGACTGGTTAGTGAAAGAGTCAATGCGTGGCTTAAGCCGTCAGCGCTACAAAGGTCTAGGTGAGATGAACCCAGACCAACTTTGGGAAACCACCATGGACCCAGAAACTCGTCGTATGATGCAGGTAACGATTGAAGATGCGGTAGGTGCAGATCAACTGTTCACTACGCTAATGGGTGACCAAGTAGAACCTCGTCGTAACTTCATCGAAGAGAACGCACTGAAAGTAGCGAACCTAGACGTATAACGACACTGTTCGTGATAGTAAAAAGCAGCGAGAAATCGCTGCTTTTTTTGTTGTACCACCAGCTAAAATCGCCACTTTCTGCTAAAGCGGATGTTTTTCTGGTACTAACTGCCAACAACCCGATCAAGCCTGCCATTTTATTTCTGTTTTCTTTTTTTCTCGCCATTTTGTTCGCTTGAGCGTTTTTGCTTTCTTTTTTCTGCTCGCTATAGTGCTGAAGAGCTGATGAATAAGGAGACTAAGAAAATGGTGATGACTTTCCTGAACTAAGCCGGAAGTGATGCACTTCCGGTTCAATGCACTGAATTTATTTGTAAGACAAGGCATTAAGAAGGAAATAATCATGTTTGAACGCTGGTTCTCAGCGTACTGCTTGGCGCTGCGAACTTGGTGGTTAACCAGTCGCTTTTTAACCTATCAATCACCACTAAGGTTGTTATCGCTATTTGAAATCTGCGAGCAACAAGCCCATTGCCGTAACCGAGCTCGTATTGCGGTTGGGGACACGGTTCGCTTAGTGGATGTTGAACGCGCCTATCAATATCGCATGACATTGGTCAGCTCGCGTAAGGGGCAACCCATGACAGGTATGCTCGCGGTCGATTCTTATTTGGGGTCTCGACTGTTAGGTCGAGCTAAAAATGATGCGCTCGAAGTGGAAATTTTTAATCAGCGACGCTGCTTTGTGATTACTGAAATTGTTCATCAATCGCAGCCACCAGCTCAGAAAATGCTGTGTGGTTGTCTGTTGTGCCAATAAATAGAGGTGAAGTCATGAGTAAGAAAGAAAAGAAACAACCGCAGTTGAGTCTAAAAGAAAAGCGCAAACTAAAGCAGGAAAAGGCGGCAGAAAAGGACGTTGTAAAAGCGCGTAAATCCTCCCGCAAGTAAAGTGTAGATTGAGCCCCCCAGAACGGCGGGCTTTTTATCACAGATCGCGAAGTGATGAGGAACTAAGCTGTTCAAGGGGATAGTGGATGCTTTAAAAATTTTTTATTTTTTCACTTGAAAGTCATTTTTGACGACCTTATATCTAGTTGTGAAGAGGGTGACTGGCTTGCTAGAGACTAGAAGACCTGCCCTCTGAAATCGCTAAAACGAGATCGCTCAGAAGAGGATATGGCGTTTTGGCACACAACTTAAACCTTTAGATTTAATATCATGTCTCCGAGCCAAACCAAGGCCAGTGGAATGATAAGAATCTCTTAGTTCGGCGTTGGTTTTTGCATAAACACGCCAGTAGGATGGAACTCATCTGAACTAAGACTATTGCTTAATTAAGAGGATAGATTTATGCGTAATGTAGATTTCTCACCACTATACCGTAATGCAATTGGCTTTGATCGTCTGCTAAACCTGATGGAAGCGAATACAGCGAAAAATACTTCTGGCGGTTACCCTCCATACAACATTGAGCAAAAAGACGAGCACAACTACCGTATTACTATGGCCGTTGCTGGCTTTGCTGAAGAACAGCTCGATCTGACTCAAAACGAAAACATGTTGATTGTGAAGGGCGAACGTAAAGCAGAAGAAGGCAAAAACTACGTTTACCAAGGTATTGCAGAACGTGATTTTGAACGTAAATTCCAGCTAGCGGATTACGTAAAAGTCGTGGGTGCATCAATGGAAAACGGTCTGCTTCATATCGATTTAGTTCGTGAAATCCCTGAAGCCATGCAACCACGTAAGATTGCTATCGGTGGCAACAACCTGATTGAGAACAACTAATCAGTTAACCACCCGGTTATAGAATGAGAAAGAGCGCCATATGGGCGCTCTTTTTAGTTTGGGGGTTTTCAAATCCGCTATTTCAAAGCCGTAATTTCAAAGAGAAGAACGGCTGAGTTCAATCCGTCTATTTACCTTCGCGGTAAGCCTTTTCCACTTCTTCAGCGATAATCGCAATGCCTTTTTGCATCATCTCATCATCTTGAACGTAGTTCATACGCAGGCATTGGTGCGCGTGATCCCACTCGTCTTGCTGACCAATAAAGAAATATTCACCAGGGACAATCAATACGCCACGCGCTTTCAAGCGTTGGTACAGTTCCATTGTTGTGATTGGCAGTTCATCAAACCATAACCACAAGAAGATAGCGCCTTCTGGCTTGTGGATGCGGAAGCGCTCATCGGTAATCGCTTCTTGGAGTAGTTCAACTGCACGTTGTGACTTCTGTTTGTAGAACGGCTTAATGACCTCTGAGCTTAGTTTAAGCAGATCGCCTTTGCCAATGATGTGGTTTGCCAGCGCTGGACCAACACTGCCCGGCGCTAGGCTGATGATGCCGTTCATATTGGTTAATGCTTGCGTGATTTCTTCACTCGCAATCACAATGCCACAACGCACGCCCGGTAAACCAAGCTTAGATAGGCTCATGCATAGGATGGTGTTTTCATTCCAGAACGGTTCGACATCTTCAAAGATGATGTTCGGGAAAGGTAGACCGTAGGCGTTATCGATGATCAGTGGGATGTTGTTCTCACGTGCTAGCTTGTCCAGCTTACGTACTTCTTCATCTGTCAGTACATTACCCGTTGGGTTAGTTGGGCGAGACGCGCAGATTGCCGCAACAGAGTCGTCGACGGCGAGTTGCTCAAAATCGACGTGGTATTTAAACAGGCCGTTATCTAACAGCTCGATTTCTGGGTGGTAAGAGATAAAGATATCTTCATCAATGCCAGCATCACCATAACCGATGTATTCAGGCGCGATAGGCAGTAGCACTTTCTTGTGCGAACCGTCTGGCTGTTTACCAGCCAACAAGTTGAACAAGTAGAAAAAGCCACTTTGGCTACCGTTAGTTAGGCTGATGTTTTTTTCGGAAATATCCCAGCCGTAAGTTTCACGGAATAACTGAGCTAGCGCTTTGACGAACGCGTCTTTACCCTGCGGGCCATCGTAGTTGGCGAGGGCGGCGACGAGCTCCCCACTGGCGAGCATTTCCTCACTGGCTTGGTGAAAGTAATCGAGCATGGCAGGAATGGCGGCAGGATTACCTCCACCGAGCATGATGGCACCTGGTGTGCGCAGACCATCATTCAAATCGTCCATTAACTGCGTAATACCTGAATACTGATTAAATTTTTCACCAAACTTTGAGAACTGCATGCTGACTTATACCTAATTCATTGTGATTGCTTTGTGTATGTTTATGCCGATGTTTTATCGGCTTATCGAGTAATCCTTGACCTTACCTCAATGTGTAATTAACGCAAAGTGTGAATTAAGCCGAGAAAGAAAAAAGTGCGTCATCAGACCAGAGGAACGAGACAAAAGGGCAAAAAGAACAATAAAAAAGGGAAGCTTATGCTTCCCTTGCTGGTGGAGAGAGTGTGATTTACTCACCGGTGTAAACAATCAGCACCTTGTCGTCTTGGTATTGGCGTTCGAACGCGTAGTAACCTTCTTGGTTGCGAGTGATGTGCTTACCTTGAGCTACCGCCGGGTGGCGTTTACGGAATTCGCCCAACTTTTGCCAATGTTGCAGCAGATCTTCACGCTCGCCATGAATCTTATCCCATGGCATATCTGAGCGTGTGCCTTGGTGGGCGTCTGAACCAGTAATGCCAAAATCACGAGCTATCTCATCACCGTAATAGATCTGTACTGCACCCGGAGCCAGCATCAGAGCATTTGCCGCACGTGCTTGGTCATCAAAGCTGCGGCTGCGAGCTGACCAAAACAGTTGTGTATCGTGTGAAGACAGGTAGCTCAACACATTGAACTCAGGATCGGTATTGATGCGCTCTGCATAGCGGCGGTAATCATTATCAAGTTGAGCGAAACACTTCAGCGCTTTTGGTGCCACATCAGATTGGAACTCGAAGTTGATGATGGAATCGAAGCCGTTATCGAAATACGGGCTCTTCACTACGCTGTGAGCCCACACTTCACCTGTCATCCAAAATGGCAGGTCATCTAGTGCTTTGTCTGGATTGTTTTGCTTCCACTGGGCAAGCGCTTGAGTGGTGCTGGCTTTCAACTCTGCCCACGCTTCCATTTCAACGTGTTTGGCCGTGTCGACACGGAAGCCGTCAATGCCGTAGTCACGTACCCAATCGGATAACCAGGTAATCAGGTGTTCACGTGGGGTTTGCAGCTCATCTTGCGCATTGGTGTCTTTATTGCGGAAGAAGTTTGGTAATCCGGTTTTCTTAGTCGATTCGGTTTTGAGATCCGGTAGGTAGTTCAAAGACATGGTGATATCGTTGTAGCCCGGAGCATCGTAGTCACCAATGTCGGTGCGGATCCAATCTTTGCCCCACCATTTATCCCACGCTTCGCTATCACCGTATTTGATGTAATCGTTGAAGCTGTGCCAGCTTTGTCCTGATTTTGGCTGCCAGTCGGTCCATTTTTCACCAAGGACTTGTTTGGCTTCTTGGTCATCTAGGTAAAGCTGACCAAAGCCAAATTCCTGCATGTCTGCTAATGTCGCATAACCTGTGTGGTTCATGACCACATCCCAAATCACGCGGATGCCTTTCTTGTGGGCGGTATCGACGAAGGTTCTGAGTTCATCTTCGGTACCCATGTTGGCATCAAGCTTGGTCCAATCTTGGTGGTAGTAGCCGTGGTAGCCGTAGTGCTTAAAGTCGCCTTTATCGCCGCCGCCAACCCAGCCGTGGATTTGTTCCAGTGGCGAGGTTATCCAGATAGCATTCACACCAAGTGATTCGATGTAATCGAGTTTTTTCGTCAGACCCGCCAAGTCACCACCGTGGAAGGTGCCAATCTCATATTTTCCGTCTTTGCTGCGACCGTAGCTGTTGTCGTTGTCTGGGTTACCGTTGTAGAAGCGGTCGGTCATGACGAAGTACACCGTCGCGTTATCCCAGCTGAATGGTTTATCGGCTTGCTGTTCAACTTCTTCTAGCAGCAATAGACCTTGGCTCATAGGACCCGGCTGCATGGTGACGCTGCCATTGGCGACTGTGGCTTCTTGTCCGGTTAAGGCATCGCGAACGACAGTGCCATCATTAAAGGTTTGAGCAACATTGATGGTTTTTGGCGCGTCAGTTGCGACAGGGCAAGAGTAGGTGATGTCCTGACTCTGTTTTGGTTTGATTTTTACAGATAGCTCATTGGTGGTTGGATTGAGCGTAAATTGATAGGTATTGGCTTTGAAGATGCGCAGCGGCATTTGTGCATCAGTGGCGCAGTTATCCATTTTTAATGGACGATTGAACTTGATGCGATCTTCTTCTGCTAGGGCAAAGCTACTGCCACAGCTTTGCTTGCTGTCAGCAATGGTAAACGTGTAACTGCCTTTTTCGAGTTTTTGCTCGGCGACAAGTAAGCCTTGTGAGTTTTCCTCAAAAACAGCGGTGTCATCACCAACGCTTAATACGATGGCATTTTCTGGAATCTGGCTGCAGGCGCCCAGTAGACCGATAGAGAGTGCGAGAATTGTTTTTTTCATTGTGTCCTTCCCCCGAATAAACAGCCCAGTTATAGCAAAACTGTGCCTCTACAATCCGAGCTCTACACCAACAAGTTAAACGCGTCTCACCCTACAAATTTTAGTCTTGTTCACAAAATGAATAATAAGCGTCACCTTCATCGGTTTGAAGGCAACAAAAAAGGGAAGCATCTGCTTCCCTTTTAGTTATTTCTTAATCACTTCGAAGAGTAATGAATTACTTTTGAAGCAAAGAAATGTCTGCGATCTGTAGGAACAGGTTACGCAGGTTGTTCAGTAGTGTCAGACGGTTCTTCTTAAGTGCTTCGTCGTCTGCCATTACCATTACGTTATCAAAGAACGCATCAACTGGTTCACGTAGGTCAGCTAGCTTGCTTAGGGCTTCTTGGTAGTTACCTGTAGCAAATGCTGGCTCTAGCGCTTCAGTCATTACTTCAACGCTTTCTGCTAGTGCTTTCTCTGCGTCTTCTTGTAGAAGTGCTAGGTCGATGTCTGCTGCTAGTTCGCCGTCGAATTTCGCTAGGATATTACCTACACGTTTGTTCGCTGCTGCTAGAGACTCTGCTGCTTCTAGTTCACGGAAGTGAGAAACCGCTTTAACTCGTTGGTCGAAGTCTGCTGGTTTCGTCGGACGACGAGCTAGAACCGCTTGAATGATGTCTACGCTGAAGCCTTCGTCTTGGTACCAAGCACGGAAACGACCAAGCATAAACTCGATAACGTCTTGTTCAACGTTGTCGTTGGTTAGGCGGTCGCCGAACAGTGACTTCGCTTTCGCTACTAGGTCAACAAGATCTAGGTTGTAGCCGTATTCAACGATGATACGTAGTACACCTAGAGATGCGCGGCGTAGTGCGAATGGATCGCTGCCTTTAGGCGCTTGACCAATACCGAAGATACCTACGATAGTGTCTAGCTTGTCTGCCATTGCAACTGCAGTTGAAACGCCGTTAGATGGTAGTTCATCACCTGCGAAACGAGGCATGTATTGCTCGTTCAGTGCGACTGCAACTTCTTCTGCTTCACCGTCGTGGCGAGCATAGTGCATACCCATAACACCTTGAGTATCCGTGAATTCGAATACCATTGAGGTCATTAGGTCACATTTTGCTAGTAGACCAGCACGCTTTGATTTCTCAACGTCAGCACCGATTTGCTCAGCAATGTAGCCAGCAAGTTCTGTGATGCGGTCTGTTTTGTCTTTGATCGTACCCAGTTGCTTTTGGAAGATCGCTTGCTCTAGTTCAGGTAGACGGTCGATAAGCGGACGCTTACGGTCTGTGTTGAAGAAGAACTCTGCGTCAGCAAGACGAGGGCGAACTACTTTCTCGTTACCTTCGATTACGTAACGAGGCTCTTTTGATTCGATGTTCGATACGAAGATGAAGTTAGGTAGTAGCTTCTTGTTTTCATCGTAAACAGGGAAGTATTTTTGGTCACCTTTCATGGTGTATACCAACGCTTCAGAAGGCACTTTTAGGAACTCTTCTTCAAACTTCGCTGTTAGTACCACTGGCCATTCAACCAGAGACGTTACTTCTTCTACTAGGTCATCTTCTAGGTCAGCGATACCGCCAACCGCTGCTGCCGCTTTTTGTGCGTCAGCTAGGATGATTGCTTTACGCGCTTCGTAATCTGCCATTACTTTACCGCGCTCTTCTAGAATCGCAGGGTATTGCTCAGCAGAATCGATAGTGAACTCTTGCTCACCCATGAAGCGGTGACCACGGATAGTGCGGTCTGAAGCGACACCAAGGATCTCGCCTTCGATTAGGTCGCTGCCCATTAGCATGGTTAGCGTCTTAACTGGACGGATAAATTGAGTCGTTTTGTTACCCCAGCGCATTGGTTTTGCGATAGGTAGGTTTGCTAGTGCTTTCGCTGCAAGTTCAACGACGATCTCAGACGTTGGCTGACCTTTCACTTCTTGTTTGAACAGTAGCCATTCACCTTTGTCTGTAACCATGCGCTCTGCTTGGTCAACCGTGATGCCACAACCGCGTGCCCAGCCTTGAGCCGCTTTTGTTGGGTTGCCTTCTGCGTCAAATGCTGCAGAAACCGCAGGACCACGTTTTTCAACCACTTTGTCAGACTGGCTGTCTGCTAGTGCAGCGACTTTAAGTGCAAGACGACGAGGCGCCGCGAACCATTTCACGCCTTCGTGAGCAAGCTCAGCGCCTTTTAGTTCTGCTTCGAAGTTTGCTGCGAATGCTTCAGCTAGAGTGCGAAGTTGCGTTGGTGGTAGCTCTTCTGTACCTAGCTCGATTAGAAATTCTTTTGCCATGTTACTCTACCCCTTACGCTTGTTCTTTCTTACACATTGGGAAGCCAAGAGCTTCACGCGATGCGTAGTATGCTTCTGCAACTGCTTTCGTCAGGTTGCGGATGCGTAGGATGTAACGTTGGCGTTCAGTTACTGAGATCGCTTTACGCGCGTCTAGTAGGTTGAATGCGTGACCAGCTTTTAGAATGCGCTCGTAAGCAGGTAGTGGCAGTGGCTTTTCAAGCTCAAGCAGCTCTTTACACTCTTTCTCACACTGTTCGAAGAAACCAAATAGGAAATCAACGTCTGCGTGCTCGAAGTTGTAAGTTGATTGCTCTACTTCGTTTTGGTGGAAGATGTCACCGTAAGTCACTTTGCTGCCGTCTGGCGCGATGTTCCAAACTAGGTCGTAAACAGAGTCTACTTCTTGGATGTACATTGCTAGACGTTCAATACCGTAAGTGATCTCACCAGTTACTGGCTTACACTCAAGACCACCAACTTGCTGGAAGTAAGTAAACTGAGTCACTTCCATGCCGTTTAGCCAAACTTCCCAGCCCAGACCCCATGCGCCTAGTGTTGGGTTTTCCCAGTTGTCTTCTACGAAACGGATGTCGTGTACAAGAGGGTCAATACCAAGAACTTCAAGGGAGCCAAGGTACAACTCTTGAATATTGTCAGGCGATGGTTTTAGCGCTACTTGGAATTGGTAGTAGTGCTGAAGACGGTTAGGGTTTTCACCGTAACGGCCATCAGTAGGACGACGTGAAGGTTGTACGTAAGCTGTCGACATTGGCTCTGGGCCAAGCGCTCGTAGACAGGTCATTGGGTGAGAGGTACCCGCACCCACTTCCATATCTAGCGGTTGAACAATGGTACAACCATTTTGAGCCCAATAATCCTGCAGCGCGAGGATCATTCCCTGGAAGGTTTTGATATCGTATTTTTGCATAAGTCAGGTTCGCGCGATTCTCTTGTTACTCGTTAATTCGTCATCTATGCCGAGTTTTTCAACTCTAACAACGGCGATAAAGAGTAATTACGGTTGAATAAATTAACAATCTAGTATAACCAGATATTGAGCATGGGAGTAGAGCTAATCTTGATTAATTCGTGGGCGATTTTCTCCTTTAATGAATTTTTACCGCGTTATCTGCTGTATTTTTCCTAAAAGGGAGTTTTTGCCTGCTTTGGCTCTTGAGAAGCGCAACAAAGGTGGCTAGAATTGCGCCTGTCTTTGGGGAGTAGCTTACCTGATGAAGTTTCTGTTTCATCTGGTTCGTCCGTCAACATAATTGGTGCAAAATCACCATGGCGTTCGAGACTTGAAGCCTTTCAAGTTTAGCAAGACCTTAGACAAATCATCACGAACCGGGGTAGGGGCGTGAGGTTTGTCTTCGGTTAAAAATAATAATCCCTGCCCCAATGAGCATGTCGTGAGCGTTTTAGCTATTTCAATTACTACTGTAGCGTTAGCAGAAATTGGCGATAAGACCCAATTGCTATCTCTATTACTCGCAAGTCGTTACCGAAAACCAATCCCAATTATTGCAGCAATCTTTTTGGCAACTATTGCCAACCACGCTTTGGCTGCATGGTTAGGTGTGGTTGTCGCAGACTATCTATCACCTGAGATTTTAAAGTGGGTGCTGGTGGTCAGTTTTGTCGCGATGGCGGCTTGGGTTCTGATCCCGGATAAACTGGATGATGACGAGCAGATTTCTAATCGAGGCCCATTTATTGCCAGTTTTATCGCGTTCTTCGTTGCGGAGATAGGCGATAAAACTCAGATCGCCACTTCCATCTTAGGGGCGCAATACGCGGATGCGTTAAGTTTGGTGATTATCGGTACCACAATCGGTATGCTGCTGGCGAATGTTCCTGTGGTCCTGATTGGTAAATTGTCGGCCGACAAGATGCCTTTAGGGCTGATCCGTAAAATCACCGCATTTTTGTTTATTGCTTTGGCAATAGGGGCTGCACTGTTCTGATTTTTTGCACGTGAAATGATGTGAGTTATCAATCATTAGTGGCGTGCTGCGCGAGTTCAAACTCTGACTCAAAATCGTTCCGTTGCGTGACGGATGACATATAAGTGTCATACTTGTCATGGTAGTTTAATGGTGTGAATGATAGCGAGAGGGCAAGTTTATGCTTACACGTTACATGGGGATGTCCCCGAAGAGTCAGAGTTATTTATTCACTTTTGGTTTAGCGCTGTGTTTACTAGCGATGGTGCTAACTGATATGTGGTTACCGATTGTAGCAGGATCGTTCGTTCTTACTGGATTGACAGTAGAAGCGTGGATTCGTGTCGCTCACATCATTCCTATGCATGAAGAGATGCGGGCAATGAAGAAACAACTTAACAAGCTCCAATCAGAAGTTCGCACACTCGAATACGACGAATAAACAAACGGCAGCCAATATAGGCTGCCGTTTTTAGTTCGACCAGATTATTCCAATCCTTTCTTGATCAGGTACTGATACGGAACTTGCTCCGTTTGTGCCGCAACTAATTGATGGTCCATAAAGCGGCAGAAACTCGGAATGTCTCGAGTTGTGGATGGATCGTCTGCTTTGACCAGCAAAATCTCACCATCTTGCATGTTGCGAATTGTCTTCCTGACCATCATCACTGGCTCTGGGCAGCGCAGTCCTTCCGCCTCTAATGTCTTGTTTGCCAGTTCAGGATTAAAGCTCATAGTGTGATTCTCGTAACTAACTGAGCGTTGAATTTTACTTTCGTTGAAAAAATATTCAATAACCACTTGGCAAACCGAATTTTTTGTTTTACCTTAAATTAACAATTTGGTAACAACTGGCAGGGGAGAGGCAATGTTAACAGCGTTAGACAGACTTACGATTTACTCAGTGCTGTGTTTTATCTCGTTTTGTGCATTGGTACTCAGGACGCCAGCTGACACCTCTTTGACGCCTCTAGTAGGCATGGTTGCCACTATTATTGGGATTTGGATCGAGATGCGCAGATGGTCTGGCGCATCTGAGCAAGAAAATTAGCGCTTCTTGCTTGGATCAGAATGCTTTTAATAACGCTCACCTATTTTTACCGACACTTCATTCCGACACTATCCCCATTTTTCTTGGGCTTCCCCGCTGAAAGGCGGGATTTTTTTTGCCTAAAGAGTACAATTTACCCAAACACATACAAAATAAGTGGCTAATTTGTGGAACTGGAAGACATCTATCGCCGAGATTTAAATTTACTGGTTGCGTTGCGAGTACTGATAGAAGAAAACAGTGCCAGTAAGGCGGCAACACGTCTGAACTTGAGTCAATCGGCAATGAGTCGTGTGCTTGGTCGTCTACGCGACTTATTGGGAGACCCGCTGTTTACTCGTCAGGGACAGCATTTGATCCCAACTCAGAAAGCGTTAGAGATCGATCGCTCATTGGGCGAGCCATTAGAGTCTTTACGTCAGTTGTTATCTCCGGTTGAGTTTGACCCATTGCAATGCGTACAGACTTTCAACATCGTGACCACCGATTATGCCATGCAAACGATATTACCGTTCGCTTTGCCGAGAATTTACCAAGAAGCACCAAATGTGTCTTTCAACTTCTTACCACTGCAACACGACCGTTTATCAGATCAGCTCACTTATGAAGGTGCAGACTTAGCGATTTGTCGCCCGACAGGCCCGGTGGAGCCTCTACGCAGTGAAGTGTTGGGGCGAGTGGGGGTGCTGTGTATGCTTTCAAAACAGCATCCATTAGCGAATAAAGAAATGAGCTTGGATGATTATCTGAGTCATCCACATGCCATGATCGCCATCAGTGATGGTGTTAAGGCACTGATCGAACAAGCTTTGATGGAGAAACCTAAGCGTAAAATGGTTCTGCGGGCTTATCATTTAGAAGCCGCATTGGCGATCATGGATACCTTGCCAATTATCATCACAGTGCCAGCGGACTTGGCGTATCTGGTTGCCGAGCGTTATGACTTGGTGGTGAAACCGTTACCATTCCAATTCACGCCGTTTGAATACTCGATGATTTGGCATGCGCGTTGCGAGCATTCTCCCGCTCAAGAATGGTTAAGAACGATTGTGCGTGAAGAGTGTAGCCGTCTGATAGCTAAACGTATCGAAGATATGGGACTGAACTGCTAACAAAAAAGAGCCAGCAATGCCGGCTCTTCGTCTGTTTACACTGAGTCAGTGTTTATAGCTTGATAACCACACGACCCGTTACTTGACCGTTGGTGATGTCTTCTGCATATTTCGGTGCTTCAGTAAGAGCAACTTCAGTACACGCTTGCTCGAAGTAGCTGTCTGGTAGTAGCTCGACCAGCTTTTCCCATGCTGCGATACGTTTCTCTGTTGGGCACATTACTGAGTCCACACCTTGTAGGCGAACATTACGTAGGATGAACGGCATCACTGTGGTTGGTAGATCAAAACCACCTGCAAGACCACAAGCTGCAACTGCACTGTTGTAATCCATTTGCGCCAATACTTTAGCCAGTACTTTGCTGCCTACAGTATCAACCGCACCTGCCCATACTTGCTTTTCAAGTGGACGTGCTGGTTCTTCAAATTCAGTACGGTCGATGATGCGGCTAGCACCTAGTTTTTCAAGTAGCGGGCCATTTTTTTCTACACGACCTGTCACTGCAGCAACTTTGTAGCCAAGCTGTGCTAGAAGCGTTACTGCGACTGAGCCTACACCGCCACTTGCGCCAGTTACAAGGATTTCACCATTTTCAGGTTTGATGCCTGCATCAAGCAGTGCTTGAACACATAGCATGCCAGTGAAGCCAGCAGTACCAACCATCATTGCTTTCTTGCTGTCTAGACCTTTTGGTAGTGGTACTAGCCAATCTGCTTTTAGACGAGCACGCTGAGACATACCACCCCAGTGGTTTTCACCCACGCCCCAGCCAGTAAGGACAACTTTGTCACCAGCTTGGTAGCGGTCGTCTTCTGAGCTTACTACCGTACCTGCTAAGTCAATACCTGGCACCATCGGGAAGTTACGGATGATTTTACCTTTACCTGTGATCGCAAGGCCGTCTTTGTAGTTTAACGATGAGTAATCAACGTCAATCAGAACGTCGCCTTCAGGCAGTTGTGTTTCATCGATTTGCTCGATGTTAGCGATAGTACGTTTGTCTTCTTGATTTAGAACTAGAGCATTAAACATAAGGTTCTCCGATTGTGCGGTAGCATGACTCTGGGTCACATGCAGCAAGATATTAACTGGTCTAAGTGTATGTCTTCTTTGTCTATGAATAAAATGAAACTTGAGCATTTAATGTATGCTCTTCATGCATGTTTGATGTAAAACAAAAAGGGCGACATCAATTGTCGCCCTTAAGTGTAATACTAAAAATTTTAGTACTAGTTCATTTGCTTATGATTGTTGGCTCGATCACTACAACAACGTCTTGAACTGTTATGGTCGTTCAAATACTGTCGCAATGCCCTGACCCAAACCGATACACATGGTGGCCAGACCGTATTTCGCGTCTTTCGCTTCCATTAGGTTGATCAACGTTGTTGAGATACGTGAACCAGAACAGCCTAGTGGATGACCCAATGCTATCGCACCACCGTTAAGGTTGACCTTCTCATCCATAACATCAAGCAGGCCTAAGTCTTTAGCACACGGCAGAGACTGCGCGGCAAATGCTTCGTTTAGCTCAACCACATCCATGTCTTCAATTGAAAGACCGGCACGCTTGAGCGCTTTTTTCGTCGCAGGTACAGGACCGTAACCCATAATAGAAGGATCGCAGCCCGCAATGGCCATGCCTTTAATACGTGCACGAATCTTCAAGCCAAGTTCATTAGCTTTCTCTTCACTCATGATCAACATCGCTGATGCACCATCGGACAGAGCCGATGATGTACCGGCTGTTACTGTACCGTTTGCAGGGTCGAACACTGGGCGAAGTTGAGATAGACCTTCAACGGATGTTTCAGGGCGAATCACTTCATCGTAATCTAGAGTGAACAGGGTGCCGTCAGCGGCGTGGCCTTCAATTGGTAGAATTTCGTTTTTAAAACGACCCTCTACGGTTGCTGCGTGCGCACGAGCGTGAGAGCGAGCGGCAAACTCGTCTTGTTGCTCACGGCTAATGCCATGTAATTTACCAAGCATTTCAGCCGTTAAGCCCATCATGCCCGCAGCTTTTGCTACGTTCTTTGACATACCTGGGTGAAAGTCTACACCGTGGTTCATTGGCACATGCCCCATGTGCTCAACGCCACCAATTAGGCAGATTTCAGCATCGCCAGTCATGATGGCACGTGTACCGTCGTGAAGCGCTTGCATTGATGAACCACACAAGCGGTTCACCGTCACGGCGCCAATTTCAATCGGCAGGCCCGCGAGTAGCGCGGCATTACGTGCAACGTTAAAGCCTTGCTCTAGTGTTTGCTGTACACAGCCCCAGTAGATGTCTTCAATCTCGCTTGGGTTCACTTGTGGGTTACGCGCAAGAATGCCTTTCATTAGGCGCGCAGATAGATCTTCTGCTCGTGTATGACGGAAAGCACCACCTTTAGAGCGACCCATTGGAGTACGTAGACAATCGACTACGACAACATTTCTTGTTTGATTAGTCATTTTAGAATCCCTCCTTAGATAGAACCTTGCTGTTGTGCACCGTAAAAGCTTTCACCTTTCGCCGCCATATCAATCAGCATTTGCGGTACTTGGTACATCGCACCTAGCTCGGCGTGTTGTTTTGCCATTTCAACGTATTCAGCAATACCCACGCTGTCTAGATAGCGGAATACGCCACCGCGGAATGGAGGGAAACCAAGACCATAAACCAATGCCATATCTGCTTCCTGCGGAGTCGCGATGATGCCTTCTTGTAGGCACAGCACCACTTCGTTGATCATTGGAATCATCATACGTTGAATGATGGTCTGATCGTCAAAGTCCTGCTTATCGGCACAAACGTCAGCAAGTACCGGTAAGATCGCTTCGGAGAAGGTTTTCTTCGGCTTACCTTTTTTATCTATGGTGTAGCTGTAGAAGCCATTACCATTTTTCTGACCATATTTGTCTGCTTCGAATAGTGCATCAATCGCATCACGACCTTGTTTACCCATACGCTCAGGGAAACCGTCAGCCATCACAGCTTGTGCGTGGTGCGCGGTATCAATGCCGACTACGTCAAGCAAGTACGCCGGTCCCATCGGCCAGCCAAACTTACGCTCCATGACTTTGTCGATTTTCGTAAAGTCAGCACCATCACGAAGTAGCATGCTGAAGCCGCCAAAGTATGGGAACAATACGCGGTTAACGAAGAACCCTGGGCAGTCATTAACGACAATTGGTGATTTGCCCATTTTTGCAGCATACGCCACAACACGATTGATGGTTTCATCAGAGGTGTGCTCACCACGGATGATCTCAACAAGAGGCATACGATGCACTGGGTTGAAGAAGTGCATACCACAGAAGTTTTCTGGGCGTTTTAGTGATTTTGCCAATAGGTTGATAGGAATCGTCGAGGTGTTTGAGGTGATAACGGTGTCGTCACCGACATGGGATTCAACTTCACTTAAAACTGCTGCTTTTACTTTCGGGTTTTCAACGACAGCTTCAACAACCACATCAGAGTTTTCAATACCTGCGTAATGTAAGCTCGGTGTGATTGACGCTAAAATACCCGCCATCTTAAAGCCATCAATGCGACCGCGAGATAAGCGTTTATTCAGCAGCTTAGATGCTTCAGTCATGCCTAGGTCGAGCGACGCTTGTGCGATGTCTTTCATCAAGACTGGCACACCTTTTAGCGCTGATTGGTAAGCAATGCCGCCACCCATGATACCTGCACCTAATACGGCTGCACGTTGCGTGTCTTTACTTGCTGACTTCGCTGCTTTTTTCGCAATGCCTTTGATGTATTGATCATTAAGGAATAGGCCAACGAGTGATTTTGCTTCTTCCGATTTAGCCAATTTCACGAAGTGCTTACGTTCAATGTCTAACGCTTCATTACGTGCAAAGCGAGCACCTTCTTCAATCGTGATAACGGCTGTCATTGGGGCAGGGTAGTGAGGACCTGCTTTTTGTGCCACCAGACCCTTCGCCATGGTGAAGCTCATCATTGATTCAAGCTTACTCAGCGTTAGCGGAGATGTTTTCTGTGCTCGGCGTGCTTGCCAGTCAAGTTTCTCGTTAATTGCAGAGTTAAGAGTTTGTAGTGCTGATTCGTATAAAGCATCAGTCTCTACAACAGCATCGAGTAAGCCAATTTTCAATGCTTCATCAGCTCGGCATGCTTTACCTTGGGTGATGATTTCCATTGCGCTGTCTGCGCCAATAACGCGAGGCAAGCGTACACAACCACCAAAGCCAGGCATGATTCCCAGTTTCGTTTCTGGTAGGCCGATGCTGGTGGTTTTGTCACCAATACGCATGTCTGTTGCTAGCACACATTCACAACCGCCACCAAGAGCGTGGCCTTTGATCACTGAGATGGTCGGAACGGGTAAGTCTTCTAATTTGTTAAAGATGCTATTAGCAAATTGCAGCCATTGGTCGAGCTCGGCATCCGTTTTAGCAAACAGACCTAAAAACTCGGTAATGTCTGCGCCTACAATGAATGCGTCTTTATCTGAAGTGAGCAACAACCCCTTGAGGCCTTGATGGGCAATGAGCGCATCAAGAGCTTTATCTAGCGATTCTAATGTCGCTAGGTCGAGTTTGTTGACGGATTTTGGAGAGCAGAAGCTTAGCTCTGCAATACCATCTTGTATTTCCTTTACCTGTAGGGTTTCGGCTTGGTAAATCATTGTCTATCTCCATGACATACAATCGTGGATTGTCTGTATACCTATTTCAACGACGCCGTGTACCTCGGCAAATAGGTATCGAGGAAGTCGTTTTATTTTTGTTCTGGTTTGACCAGTAAAGTTAGTTTGGATCGTGGATTGTTTAATTTCAATACATTTTTTAAACAAGTGTTTAACATTGTGCGCTGTGGCAGATCTTATGCGACGGGTAAATCATACTCGTGATAGACTTCAGGCAAATAGACATGAATCCATAATCCTATGAATGACAAGCCTTATCTGATTCCAGCAGAGCCCGCTCAATTTGAAGAAGAAATTAAAAAGAGCGTCTTCATTACTTATTTGGCACACACGCCAAGTATCGAAGCTGCAAAAGCATTTGTTGATCAAATCAAAGCTAAACACGCTGATGCTAGACATAACTGTTGGGGCTTTGTTGCTGGTCGACCAGAAGATTCGATGAAGTGGGGCTTTAGTGATGATGGAGAACCTTCAGGGACGGCAGGCAAACCAATCCTGGCGCAGCTGTCTGGATCTGGGGTGGGGGAGATCACGGCTGTGGTCACGCGATACTCTGGTGGAATCAAGTTAGGTACAGGCGGCTTGGTTAAAGCGTATGGGGGTGGGGTTCAACAAGCGCTCAAGCTGCTTCAAACTATTGAGAAAAAAATAACCACAAAGCTCAGACTAACGTTAGACTATGGGTTTATGCCTATCGCACAATCAATCATGCCGCAATTTGGTGCGATAGAAGTCGAGGCTGAATACAGCGATCAGGTCGTATTAGTGGTGGAAATTGAGCTTCGAGAAGTGAGCGCGTTTACCCAAGCAATCATCAATAAAAGCGGGGCAAAGGCAATTGTCACTCCGCTAGACGGACAATAATGAAAAACAGGAAGCAACAGGGACAGCTTCGCTAGTCAATTTATCCATGCAATTTCGTTCAATTATTCGAATCGTCGGGCTACTGCTCGCACTCTTTAGTGTCACTATGCTTGCGCCAGCACTCGTTGCGCTGATCTATCGAGATGGTGCTGGTGTGCCTTTTGTCACGACATTTTTTGTTCTGCTGTTTTGTGGGGCCGTTTGTTGGTACCCAAACCGCAGGTATAAGCACGAGCTTAAAGCTCGAGATGGCTTTCTTATTGTCGTCTTATTCTGGACAGTACTTGGCAGTGCAGGCTCGATCCCCTTTCTCATTGCTGACAACCCGAACGTCTCAGTGACAGATGCGTTTTTTGAATCGTTTTCTGCTCTCACGACGACCGGGGCGACCGTTATTGTTGGTTTGGATGAGTTACCTAAAGCGATTCTATTCTATCGACAGTTACTGCAGTGGTTCGGCGGTATGGGAATCATCGTATTAGCGGTGGCGATTTTGCCAGTACTTGGTATTGGTGGTATGCAGCTTTACCGCGCCGAGATCCCTGGTCCAGTCAAGGACACTAAAGTGACGCCGCGCATAGCAGAAACTGCTAAGGCGCTTTGGTACATCTATCTGAGCCTGACTATCGCCTGTGCTTCGGCTTTTTGGTTAGCTGGTATGACGCCATTTGACGCCATCAGTCACAGCTTTTCCACCATTGCTATTGGCGGCTTCTCTACCCACGATGCCAGCATCGGATATTTTGATAGTTACGCGATTAACCTGATTACTGTGGTTTTTCTGCTTATATCTGCATGTAACTACACGCTGCACTTTGCTGCATTTGCATCAGGTGGCGTACATCCCAAGTATTACTGGAAAGATCCTGAGTTTCGTGCCTTCTTGTTTATTCAAGTGCTGCTATTTATCATTTGCTTTCTATTATTACTGAAACATCACTCTTACACATCGACATACGATGCTTTCGATCAGGCTCTGTTCCAAACCGTATCAATATCCACAACAGCGGGCTTTACGACAACAGGTTTTGCGGATTGGCCGCTCTTCTTACCTGTGCTGTTATTGTTCTCTTCCTTTATAGGTGGTTGTGCTGGTTCAACAGGCGGCGGCATGAAAGTGATCCGTATCCTGCTTCTTACCTTACAAGGTGCGCGTGAACTAAAACGTTTAGTCCATCCACGCGCGGTTTACACCATCAAAGTAGGTGGCAGTGCCCTACCGCAACGTGTTGTCGATGCGGTTTGGGGTTTCTTCTCCGCATACGCATTGGTATTTGTGGTTTGTATGTTGGGGTTGATTGCAACAGGAATGGATGAGCTCAGTGCGTTCTCGGCGGTGGCTGCGACTCTGAACAACCTCGGTCCTGGCTTGGGAGAAGTGGCGCTTCACTTTGGTGATGTTAACGACAAAGCAAAATGGGTATTAATAGTTTCTATGCTGTTTGGTCGTTTGGAAATCTTTACCTTACTTATTCTACTTACGCCGACGTTTTGGCGTAGCTAAGGGGAAATCGTGGCAAAAGCATTATTTCTATACTCTTCCCGCGAAGGGCAGACTAAAAAAATTCTCCACTATATAGATGAACAACTTCCAGATTTCGATTGTGAGCTGGTGGATTTACATAATGTCGAGACGATTGACTTCAGCCAATACGACAGAGTATTGATAGGCGCCTCTATTCGCTATGGCCATCTTAATAAAAAGCTATACCAGTTTATTGAGCGAAACCTCAATCAATTGGAGCAAAATAAAGTGGCATTTTTCTGCGTAAACCTAACCGCTCGTAAAGAGGACCAAGGAAAGGATACACCTGAAGGTAGTGCCTACATTCGCAAGTTCCTAATTAAGTCGCCTTGGAAACCAACGCTAATCGGTGTTTTTGCTGGTGCACTTTATTACCCACGTTATAGCTGGTTCGACAGAACTATGATTAGGTTCATTATGTCGATGACGGGTGGCGAAACCGATACGACCAAAGAGGTGGAGTACACCAATTGGGAAAAAGTGGCTCTTTTCGCAGATAAATTTAGAGAACTGTAGAAATAACGTGCTCTTTTGACCGCTTTTGATGCAAATTTATCCGAACGATAAAAAAATCAAAAAAAACGAGAAAAAGGGCTTGCCAATGTGATCGCAATCTCTATAATGCCACCTCGCTGA
>NZ_JAWPOX010000228.1:0-925 GCF_033344475.1 Vibrio sp. 1288 | reverse complement strand
TGCCTACCGTTTGACCCTTATCGTTTTTTGGCTTTTCTCCACCCGCGCCAATGAGCACCACTCAACAGACAAGTAATACCAATCTAAGTAAAAACATGATCCAATTGAGGCTGTCCAACAACAGAACTGATTCGCTATGGACAGCCTCAATAATATCGACGTTAAAAAACTCGCAAGTCAGCAAAAATCCATTCAGATGAAAATGAGGCCACTGACCCTTACTCATTTCAAATGATGGGCACTCACGCACACAAATCGCCAAGTTTCTCAAGGTAAGCCGAACCAGTGTCAATAAGTAGGTTCAAACCTTTCTTGAAGAAGGGCTGGAAGGATGGCAAGAAAAGCCAAGAACAGGAAGACCACCATTCTTAACTTCCGAGCAAAGAGAACAATTGAGTCAATATATAAAAGATAAAGCCAATGGTACACAAGACGGAGAACTGACTGGTTCCGACATCCACGCTTATATCATGAAAGAATTTGGCGAGCACTACCACCCTAACTCTATCTATTACCTGCCCGACCACATGGGCTTTTCATGGATAACTTCCCGCTCAAAACACGACAACACACTTATGGACTGAAAAAGCAGCTCGCCCAAGAGCCGAGAAACAACAATTTGAGTATGCTTATCTGTTCGGTTCAGTCGTCGCAGAAGAGGAATTGGTGAGGCTATCATTGTCCCTGGGTTAATAAAGACATCATGATAGAGCACTTAAAACAAATATTGGCAGTCACGGAGGAGGGACGTCACGCTGTCGTTGTAATGGATGGTGGAGGATGACATACAGAAGAAATTGCCAGTGACTTTAAATGTCAGTGTCATCAAACTTCCACCTTATTCCCCAGAGCTAACCCCTATCGAACAAGTATGGCGTTGGTTGAGGCAACGCGATTTATCCAACCAACCTTTTACGGGTTACGA
>NZ_JAWPOX010000227.1:0-927 GCF_033344475.1 Vibrio sp. 1288 | reverse complement strand
CTTTCATTACCGGATGAGGTGCGCGTTCGATTTCAATGTTGAAGCGGGTTTTACTTGCTGGATAATTACGCAAGTCGTATTCGTAGGCTTCAACTTCTGCGCTACCAACGCCTTTGATCAGCAACGCTGCACCATCCGTAGTTTTAGCGACAACATCTGCACCATTGATGATGCGATATCCATAGTCGCCGCGAGCGTGCGCAACTTGAGGGAAAATGCGTCCACCGTATTCATACGTCTTAGCGATATTCGCAACACTTATGGCTTGACGTTGACCCGGTTTAACATCGACCACAAACTGAGCAACTTGCTGCTTGTTTAAGAAAGCATCGCTGTATGTTGCTGTCGCCTCGACGGTTACCTGACCAACGTTGTGGATCAAAAGCAAACCCGTTTCAGGGTTTAGTAACTCGGCAACCTCGTTGTCTGGTTCGCTGCGCAAAATTTTGTAAGTGATATTTTGCGTTTCAACTTTATCCAAACGTGAAGGCGCTAAGGTTAAACCGTCTCGATACTCATCTTCGATTAAGGCAAATTTAAGTTGCTCAGCACCTATCGCATACAATGTTACGGTTGCACGAACTTGCTTAGGTAGATATAAGTCGTTAACTGAATCGGAAATCAGTACAGAAGCCTGACCCGCAGAACCAAGTGAATAAACAACGCCGTTATCATCAACTTGAATGAGGTTCTGCCCGCTTTCGACTTGGTAAGTCAGTTTACCTTTCTGCCCACGCACGGTCAGAGCTTTCCCGTCAGGATCGAGTGCAACTAGGCTTAAATCACTGGCAGAAAGATCATTGTTAAAACCTCGTTCAACCGTGACCGAAAACGTCGTTTCAGAAGATTCATACACAGAACTGGTATCTGTTGCACGAATTATCGCGGTGCCTGGACGCAGGATTTGAAATACTCCCGAATCATTCA
>NZ_JAWPOX010000226.1:0-927 GCF_033344475.1 Vibrio sp. 1288 | reverse complement strand
TCACGGGTCTTGGTTGGGAAGATGGTTTCACGCTTGGTTTGACCTTTGCGACAGTCGGTATCTTCATCTCAATTTCCATCGGCATGCTGATGCTTCAATTTGCTCTAAAAATGGGTTGGATTCGAAGCTTTACAACTTTTGACAGCATGGATGAACATGAACGAAAAGGTCTTGTAAAACCAACAGAACAAGAACCAGTGATGAAAGACACAATGTCTTCACTCTCTGTGGATTCATTTGCTATTCACGCAGCCCTTGTCGTCGTCGTTACGGCTTTCTCTTATGTCGCAGCAAACTACTTATCGTCGTTCCACGACAAAGTACAAATTCCGACATTTGTAACGGGCTTTTTGGGCGGAATGCTCGTACGAATTGTCGCGAAACAAACCAAAGCGTCACGATACCTTTGTGATGGAGCATTTAAGCACGCGGCTGGTATCAGCACCGACTACCTGATCATATTTGGTATTTCGGCAATCAAAATTACTGTTCTTGCTCAGTACCTTGCGCCAATGATCGTACTCGCCATTGGTGGCATCGCATTTACGTTGTGGCTGATCTTCTGGGTTGCGCCTCGAATTATGGGCGATGATTGGTTTGAAAAAGGCATATTCTCCTGGGGCTGGCTAACAGGCACAGTTGCAATGGGCATCGCGCTATTGCGCATTGTTGACCCTAAAATGCGTAGCAAAGTTCTGGATGACTACGCCATTGCTTATGTGCCTGGTTCAATTACCGATATCTTTATCATCTCTCTGATGCCTATCGCGATGTATAACGGTATGGAGTGGCAAGCACTTGGTGTCGGCTTAGCTTATATCGCAGTAGTCCTGTTTATCTGGCGATTTGTATTTAAACGCAGTGGCCAAACGGTAACGGACGCATCTTAAATACTCCGGCTCGGGAGATTTTTCCTCCCGAGCACAT
>NZ_JAWPOX010000225.1:0-928 GCF_033344475.1 Vibrio sp. 1288 | reverse complement strand
TGAGCCCATCAAAATACCTAATCGAGCGTATGTATCAAACTCAGGGCTTACGTTACCGAACGCCAGTGAAGAGATAAAGATCGACATCGTAAAACCGATACCACACAACACTGATACCGCGAAGATATGCTTGAAGTTTATACCCTCTGGTAGCTTCGCAACGCCCAGTTTCACAGCTGCCCAGCTAAAGCTAAAGATGCCTAGAGGTTTACCAATCAATAGACCTAGTGCAATACCTAGAGGCAGCATTGAAGTTAGACCAGACATCGATACGCCTTCTAGCGAGATACCTGCGTTCGCAAATGCAAACAGAGGAAGAATACCAAATGCAACATAAGGGTGAAGAGCATGCTCCATGTGTTTCAGTGGAGAGTGTTCGCCCTGCTTTCCTTTCAGCGGAATCGCGAAACCGATCACTACACCTGCCAATGTTGCGTGCACACCAGACTTAAGTACAGCAAACCACAGAATCGCACCCACAATCATGTACGGTGTTAGCTTGGTGACTTCTTTCGCGTTCAACATGAACAGTACACCTGTCATGACGAAGCCGACAAGCAATGCCATTGAAGAAAGATCACCGGTGTAGAACAGAGCAATGATGACTACAACACCTAAGTCGTCAATGATCGCAAGAGCCAACAAAAATACTTTTAGACTCACTGGTACGCGCTTACCAAGTAACGCCATGATACCCAGAGCAAATGCAATGTCTGTCGCCGCAGGAATTGCCCAACCAGAGATCGCTTCAGGGTCATTTGCATTAAAAGCAACGGAAATAAGTGCCGGAGCCAACATACCACCGACCGCAGCAATTGCAGGGAAGATGGCAGTTTCTTTCGATTTTAGCGCGCCTTCAAGCAGCTCGCGCTTTACTTCAAGGCCAATAAGTAGGAAGAACACAGCCATCAGGCCGTCGTTGATCCAG
>NZ_JAWPOX010000224.1:0-929 GCF_033344475.1 Vibrio sp. 1288 | reverse complement strand
TGAGAACACCACAACCGAATAGGTCATTACAAGGATGATCTCTTTTACATCGATCAGCTTGTCTTGAACCACCCAAATCCCTGATGGAATTGAAAGTGCCATTGCTAGCGCTAGGCCGCCACGTAGGCCACCCCAAGTCAGAATTTTTACAGACCATGAGTTATATTTTCTGTAACGTTTAAAGCCTATGTATGAGATAAAGACACTGAGATAGCGAGAGGCTAGCACCAGAGGGACTGCAATTGCCATCATGATCCAGTCTTCTTCATGGAACTTAAATAGCAGCATCGACATGCCAATTAATAGGAATAGCACGCCGTTTAGGAACTCATCTACTAACTCCCAGAAGTGGTCTAGGTGGTCTTCACTCTCTTTAGAGAATCCAATAAAGCGAGTCCAGTTACCGATCATAATTCCCGACACCACCATCGCAAGTGGGCCTGAAACATGAATGTACTCAGCAAATGCGTAACCTGCTGTAGGAACACCGATGGTAAGTAGTAGCTCCATTGAGTGATCGTCAGTAGCACTGATTAGGTAGTGGAATACTAAGCCCAATAGAAAGCCATAGACGATCCCGCCAATCGCTTCTTGGATGAAGAGTAGAGTGACGCTACCGACTGTTGGTGCTTCTGAGCCAAATGCAATGGTGAAAAGCGTGACGAAAATAACCAAGCCGAAGCCATCATTGAATAGTGACTCCCCTTCGATCTGTGTCGAGATACGTTTAGGTGCATCTAACTTTTTAACGATAGCTAGAACGGCAATCGGGTCGGTAGGCGAGATTAATGCGCCAAATAGCAAGCAGTAAACCAAATCAAACTGTATGCCGATCAGCATACAAAGGCCATAAAGAACAAAGCCGATGAAGAAGGTTGAGAACAGGGTTGCTCCAAGAGCCAATACCGTAATTTCCCACTTTTGATCTT
>NZ_JAWPOX010000223.1:0-929 GCF_033344475.1 Vibrio sp. 1288 | reverse complement strand
ACTGGTAATTGAACACCTTGATATTGCTGAGAAGCAACAGTAAGGCATTGATTTTCAAAAGCTTGACACATCTCCACCTCTATATAGGTCGAAACTGGAGGATGGTATCCTTCGACAGAAATCCACCCATATACATTCGCTTGGCTCTGAACGGAAAATGGCTGTGAAGTCCCCACGGACTGAGCGCATCCAGTCAATAACATTAAACCGATAAGACCGGCCCACTTACTGCTTTTCATTTAGGCTCCCATAAATTATTTTTATCGTCTTATTATGATTTATTTTTACACAACTTCTTATGTGTACGTTTAAATTTTCGGCTTATATTTATTCTACAGATGGACAGCAATAACGTTCCACGTACAACACATAAGTAACATAGTATTTAATTTTTAAGATAACACAATTCTAATTCTTCATCGCTTGTCGATATAAACCAAAATCTCACCATAATAAAATTTAATAACCGTTAATCTTTATATGCACCAGCACTCATTTGTAAGATTAGAAGCAAGGTGTCAATTCTGGGTTTCCGGCCAAAATATAATAACTAACAACCAAAATTGATAAACACACCCCACGATATCGAATATGTTTCCCGATAAAATTCTCAAAAGGACTGTTTCTATGTCAGCACGCCAAACTATCGATGAGGTTTTACAGAAGTTTGCTCATCAAATAGGCTTGCCTGAACTGCATTTGACGGACAATGAACTAAGCTTAGCTTTTGATGATCACTTAAAGGTTCATTTCATCTTTCATCCAGAAACGAATACGCTGCAACTGGAAGCGGAAATTGTTGGATTACAAATCGTCAATTCTGATCTTTATCGTTCTTTTTTGGCGTTCAATTACCATTGGCCAGAACACCAATTATTTTTCAGTTTAGATAATCATAGGCACGTACTATGTTTGAATAAGCTGATTGG
>NZ_JAWPOX010000222.1:0-930 GCF_033344475.1 Vibrio sp. 1288 | reverse complement strand
CGTCGTGGTCACTTGGATGTGCGTATCGAAGGCAAAATGCACGGCGAGTTAGACCAATTGAAAAACGGTATCAACGCCATGGCGGTTTCGCTATCGGAATACCACGTCGAGATGCAGCACAGTATAGACCAAGCCACGTCAGACCTACGTGAAACCTTGGAACAGTTAGAAATTCAAAACGTTGAGCTCGATATTGCGAAGAAGCGCGCACAAGAAGCCGCACGTGTGAAGTCAGAATTTTTGGCCAATATGTCGCACGAATTACGTACGCCATTGAATGGTGTGATTGGCTTTACTCGTCAAATGCTCAAAACGCAGCTTTCTAATAGCCAAACCGACTACTTGCAAACCATTGAGAAGTCCGCAAACAACCTATTAAACATCATCAATGACATTCTCGATTTCTCGAAATTGGAAGCCGGTAAGCTGGCGTTGGAAAACATTCCGTTTGATTTCCGCGAAAGCTTAGAAGAAGTAATCAACCTACAAGCCACCAGCGCGCATGAGAAAGGTCTGGAGATCACCTTGAAAGTGGATCCGAAGATCCCGCCAGGTCTAGTCGGAGACCCGCTACGTATCCAACAAATTTTGACCAACTTGGTGGGGAACTCTATTAAGTTTACTGAGCGCGGAAACATCGATGTTAGCGTCGAAATGCGTTCACAAGCAGGTGACTCGGTTGAGCTGCAATTTATGGTGCGAGACACCGGTATCGGTATTTCAGAGCGTCAACAAGCGCAGTTATTCCAAGCATTCAGCCAAGCGGATGCCAGCATATCTCGTCGATATGGTGGTACGGGTCTTGGCTTAGTCATCACCCAGAAACTGGTAAGTCAGATGGGCGGCGAAATCAGTTTGACCAGTCGTCTTCACCAAGGTTCGACATTCTGGTTTACGCTTCGCCTCAACTCGACAGAAATGCCAATGAGC
>NZ_JAWPOX010000221.1:0-934 GCF_033344475.1 Vibrio sp. 1288 | reverse complement strand
AGAGAGAGGGGAAACCCTCTCTTTTAAGGTTTTTATTCTATGAGTAGAGCATTAATTTTTGTATTTGTTGCCATCACTATGTTTTTGGCCTTTTTTTACGTCAGTGATTTCTTTGACCAGCCAGAGCCTGTGGCCGTCGTGGAAAATGAAGTGTTTGTACAAGTCGCATTTGTTAATCGAACTGTGAACAAAGCTGATCCCGTCAATATTGATGCAATTGATATTCGTGAGTTTTCAGAGTCAGAAGCAAAACAGCATTCTTATACCCCTTATACGAGTATCAAGATTGAATCTGGCGCTCTATGGGCAAAAGATGTCACCGAAGGAACTCAACTAACGTCAAACTTGGTTTCTAACCCAGGCGAAAAAGATTACATGTATCTTTCGCTTAAAAAAGATCAGGTCCCTTATTACTACCTTTCTCAAGGCAGTAGCATTGTTGAGGCGTTACCAATACAACCTGGCGACCGCGTCAGCTTTGTCGCTACAACCTCATCTCAATCGAATTTATTAGAAAGCGGTTATTCCGATATCGATAGCTTAACAAGCAACGTCATTATGGATGGGGCATTAGTTTTACAGGCGATGAATGTGTCTGAAGATGATTCGTCAAACGAAGACTATGGCTTGATCATCGCGTTGACCGTTAAACAAGTACTTAAGCTTGAAATGGCACAAAAGATCGGAGCTATTACGTTGGTTCCTGCAAAGATGGTTCATAAATACTTATCTGTGAAAAGTAGCGATTTAATTGAGCATCGATTTGGCGTTCGACAGCTGAGAGGGAATTAAGGGTGTTCAATAAAAATATACTATTAGTCACATTAGGAGTGGCGCTATTACTCCCAGCTTCAGTCTCTGCAGGGGAGCTATTGAGCTTAGATAAAGGCGCAGCAAAAACCATTAACGTAAAACGTAACATCGACACCGTATT
>NZ_JAWPOX010000220.1:0-934 GCF_033344475.1 Vibrio sp. 1288 | reverse complement strand
TTAAAGACTTTCTTCCAAAACCGATAGGGAATTATGAACATTTGTCGCAAGCGATTGACAATACGCTTGAGGACTCAGATTGTCATTTTGCCGAACAGCGTGACTTTTCAAGCCAGTGGTTCCGCGTAGATGATGGTGGAGAAATTCCAGATGAGCAAGAGCTGCACTGGCATTTAGAGTACTTGCAACAAAACCCAAATGCAGCGAGAGATCTGCTGCATGCGTTGTTGCCAGACAAAGACGCCTCTCAAGGTGACTGGCGTTGTTCTTATCGGTTACTACAGTCGGCAGATTTGATGCCTTTGGTGTTTGATTATCGCTGGTTGATGAATGGACAGTTTGCTTTCTACTTAGTGGACTCTGCTTCCCAAGAAAATGGAGGTGTAGCGACAACGCTACTGGTGAGAGCTTTGTTTGATGATTACCTAAGAAACTTAAAAAGTCTCAGTGCGGATCTGAAAGACATGGTAAACATCATGGAGAAGGGCATTGAGTGCTCAGATTGTGCTGGTGCGGTGAAGGCGGTATTTGGTGTGGCGGATTTAGCTTCTTCAACCGTGTCACTTTTACCTGCTGGTTTGGACAGCCAATGGTCGGATGGACATGAAAATCAACATATTGCGGCAGGCAATCGACTGGGTGATGGCAGCATGAAAAACTTCATCACCCGAGATTTACCGCTGAAGACAACAGGTCAGTTGTCGATAGGTTGTTTAGGTGCATCCAGTTTCAGCCTGAATATTACTCGAGTGAATCGACTCGTTTAGAAAGCCAAACTCGGATCTTATCTTTAATTAATATGGCGAAAGCAGCATGTAATGTGCTGCTTTCTTCTTTCCTGAATCTGTCGTTCTATAACTGATGATTTTATAACCTTACTTTTTGTTGGTGTTTAGATGGAATTGTTTAAGGTATAGTCAGCGCCTAAAACAAT
>NZ_JAWPOX010000219.1:0-934 GCF_033344475.1 Vibrio sp. 1288 | reverse complement strand
TGCGGAAGTGGCGGAATTGGTAGACGCACCAGATTTAGGTTCTGGCGCCGCAAGGTGTGAGAGTTCAAGTCTCTCCTTCCGCACCATTATTAAAGTCTCTTTTATTAGAGCAATGTAGGGCTATCGCCAAGCGGTAAGGCAGCGGCTTTTGATGCCGCCATTCCCTGGTTCGAATCCAGGTAGCCCTGCCATATACAATGATATTGAGATTTTACCAATTATCTTGATGTCTACAGATCAAGTTGCGGAAGTGGCGGAATTGGTAGACGCACCAGATTTAGGTTCTGGCGCCGCAAGGTGTGAGAGTTCAAGTCTCTCCTTCCGCACCATTCTTGATCAAAGTTTTAAAATGGCTACGTAGCTCAGCTGGTTAGAGCACATCACTCATAATGATGGGGTCACAGGTTCGAATCCCGTCGTAGCCACCATTCCTAAATGTTCTTTTTATCAGAGCAGTTAGGAATAGATGCGGAAGTGGCGGAATTGGTAGACGCACCAGATTTAGGTTCTGGCGCCGCAAGGTGTGAGAGTTCAAGTCTCTCCTTCCGCACCATCTTAAATTAATCTACACTATCAGAATACGCGGAAGTGGCGGAATTGGTAGACGCACCAGATTTAGGTTCTGGCGCCGTAAGGTGTGAGAGTTCAAGTCTCTCCTTCCGCACCATTCTTTCTCTCGATAAGAGAGGTTAAGTAGTCTTTGACTATTTACGCTGTAGGGCTATCGCCAAGCGGTAAGGCAGCGGCTTTTGATGCCGCCATTCCCTGGTTCGAATCCAGGTAGCCCTGCCATATACAACGATATTGAGATTTTACCAATTATCTTGATATCTATAGATTAAGTTGCGGAAGTGGCGGAATTGGTAGACGCACCAGATTTAGGTTCTGGCGCCGCAAGGTGTGAGAGTTCAAGTCTCTCCTTCCGCACCATTAT
>NZ_JAWPOX010000021.1:0-85752 GCF_033344475.1 Vibrio sp. 1288 | reverse complement strand
GTGCCGACTACCGGAATCGAACTGGTGACCTACTGATTACAAGTCAGTTGCTCTACCTACTGAGCTAAGTCGGCACACTTTATTCTTTGTGCTTTTGTCCGTGTTATAACATTTCGTTAAGACACCAACAAATCAAATTGTGGTGCCCGGAGGCGGAATCGAACCACCGACACGAGGATTTTCAATCCTCTGCTCTACCGACTGAGCTATCCGGGCAACGGAGCGCTATTAAACGGATTTTCCCGCGTTGCGTCAACCACTTTTTTTAAATAATTTCAAAAAAGTGGTTGTTCGAACGCTTTTTATTCAACTGTCACTACAAAGTTTGCTTCGAGTTAAATTCCTTTTTGAAATTTGTAACTTTTTCTAGGTAGCGACGCGCTTCTGCGTTCGGGTGTTTCTTGGTTAACGCCCAATAAACTTGGTTGGGTTGCAATGAATTAAGATCTTGCATTGCGCGTTTGCGATCACTGCGATGAAATGTGTTTAAAACTCCTCCAGTACCGCCATTGTAAGCTGAAATCATGCTGTACTCGAGAGAGGTAGGGTGGCGGACTTCTCTTAAATAACGATTTTTTAAGATATAGAAATACGCAGTACCAGTATCTATGTTGTTTTCTGGATTAAACAAATATTCAGGGCTTGGTTGGCCCGAGCGCTTTTTCACGAGTTTGAACACATCTCGTCCCGCTGTTTTAGGTACAACTTGCATTAGGCCATATGCATTTGCCCAACTTACCGCGTATGGGTTGAAACTGCTCTCGGTTTTAATAATGGCGTATATCAAGTCTTCTGGAATGTCGTATTTCTTGGAAGCTCGACGCACGATATCGGCGTATTGGTAGCTGCGAGTTGAAAAGTGGTCTTCAACCATGGGAATTTCGACGTAATACGCTTTCTTGAAATCTACATTTTTGGTTTTTATTTTATTTGCGATGAGGTATTCCGCAAATCGGTTTGCCCGCCAAGACCATTGAATTGGCTTATTGTCTTGGTCGACAACTTGTTTATACAGGAATGGTTGCCCCTCTAACGTGATACCTTTAGAGGAGAATAAGTCGACGTGAGCGGGATCGTCTGGTGTTAATAAGGTGGTGACAATCGCGTCTTTTAGGTGTTTTTGGGGCTCTGTCGGTGATACGGTCTCTATCGTGATCACGCCTTTGCGAAAGTCGACCTCGGCGCGGCTAAGGTAGTTATCGATGTACTTAACGTAATTACTCTTGCCTGCGTACTTGATTTCTTTTTTACCCCAGCGCTTTTGAATATTGCCTGAAAAGCTATTGATTAAGGCATCTAGCGCCGCAGTATCTTTTTCAAATTGTCCTGGTAGCTCAGCTAAGTTATTGGCAAAACGGTTTGTTGGCTCGTAGTTGACGTCATAAATCTTTTCGACGAATTCACGGCTACAGCCTGCCATTAAAAGTGCGGCAGCAATAAAGACAATTTTTTTCATAAGTATCAGAGTTATTGAAGGTAATAGAAAAATGACACCACAAATGGTTGTGATGTCATTGTTTAACTCAAGCGACTTTATTCGCTCGGCGGTGTGTAACCTTCGATATGAACGTCTTTTCCTTCAAAGAGGAAATTTACCATTTCTGTTTCGATCAGTTTGCGGTGTTCTGGATCCATCATGTTGAGTTTCTTCTCGTTGATCAACATGGTTTGTTTGTGTTGCCACTGAGCCCACGCTTCTTTCGAGATGTTGTCGAAAATGCGTTTACCTAGTTCACCAGGGTAAAGTTGAAAGTCTAGACCTTCGCCTTCTTTCTTTAGTCGAGCACAAAATACAGTGCGGCTCATAATGACTCCTTGTATTCAATTAACGAAGTTCGTGGGGTAGCGTTTCCAGCAATAGTTTTACTGGCGCGGCTAAACCGACTTCTTCAGGTTTAGATAAGTTATACCAAAGACCTTTGTTGCCTTCCATTATCACGTCCGGTTGCTTTGATAAATCAATCAAAATTGGCGTGATATCTAGGTGGTAATGGCTGAATGTATGACGAAAGGTAATCAGTGTTTGCTTCTGTTTGATATTGCTGGCTTGAATGCCGCGTTGATCCAGTAGCAATTCAATGTCGCTTTCTGCATCCACATGTTCGGTTTGTGGGAAGCAGAATAAGCCACCCCAAATGCCTGTTTGTGGTCTTTGCTCCAACCACACCTCATGACCATTTTCGGTGTTGTGGTGAAGCATCACGAAACGAGTTTGCTTGATTGGCTTATCTTTCTTCGGTTTTTTGCCCGGGTAGTCGAGCACATTACCTTGTTGCTTTGCCACACACAGGTCAGCAACAGGGCAGAGGCTACATTTGGGTTTGCTGCGTGTGCAGACCATTGCGCCCATGTCCATCATTGCCTGGTTATACTTATCTACATCCGTTTGTGGGGTGTGCGTTTCGGCAATTTCCCACAGCTGGTTTTCAACCTTTTTTTGTCCTGGCCATCCTGCAACTGCGAAACAGCGGGATAGGGTGCGCTTCACGTTACCATCAAGAATCGCGTGTGGTTGTTTATACACAGACGATAAAATGGCGGCAGCGGTAGAGCGACCAATCCCCGGTAGGGCGTTCATTTTCTCTATATCAAGAGGAAACTCACCATTGTATGTAGAGGCGACCTCTTGTGCTGCTTTGTGAAGGTTACGGGCTCGGGCGTAGTACCCTAAGCCAGTCCAAAGGTGTAGGACTTCATCTTGCTCAGCATTGGCAAGATCGATCACGGTTGGAAAGCGCTCCAAGAAACGTTGGTAATACGGAATAACCGTAGTGACCTGAGTTTGCTGAAGCATAATTTCAGACAACCAGACACTGTATGCGGTCTTATTTTGTTGCCACGGAAGATCTTTTCTTCCATATGCGTCATACCATTCTAGGATGGCACTGGCGAAAGGTGTCACGACTTGCTCTGTATTCTATTATTGGTTAGGTGCAAAATTGCACCACATAATGGGCAAGAAGTACAACGGATAAACAGTAGGGATATAAAGAGGTGTGTCGTTGCTTTTGGGTTGCCATAGACCAAGAGCTCAACAAATACTTGCACCTAAGTAAATTCTTTGGATAATCCCCGCTTTGATTAATCAATGTGCAGGCAAAATCAATGAGTGAAGTAACCACTAACGAATACAACGAAGACGGAAAGCTGATCCGCAAAATCCGCAGCTTTGTACGCCGTGAAGGGCGTTTGACTAAAGGTCAAGAGAGCGCGATGAATGAATGCTGGCCTACGATGGGTATTGACTTCAAAGCTGAACTTCTCGATTGGAAAGAAGTGTTTGGCAACGATAACCCAGTAGTGCTTGAGATCGGTTTTGGTATGGGTGCTTCATTGGTTGAAATGGCAAAGAACGCGCCAGAGAAAAACTTCATCGGTATCGAAGTTCATAGCCCAGGCGTTGGTGCTTGTCTTGCCGATGCTCGCGAAGCGGGAATTACTAACCTGCGTGTAATGTGTCACGATGCGGTAGAAGTATTCGAACACATGATCCCAAATGGCAGCTTATCGACACTGCAATTGTTCTTCCCAGACCCTTGGCATAAGAAGCGTCACCACAAGCGTCGTATTGTTCAATTAGGTTTTGCGGAAATGGTGCGTGAGAAGCTTATCCCTAATGAAGGTATTTTCCACATGGCGACCGACTGGGAAAACTACGCAGAGCACATGATTGAAGTGATGAACCAAGCGCCAGGTTTCGAAAACATTGCTAAAGATGGTGATTTCGTTCCTCGTCCAGACGATCGCCCGCTAACGAAGTTTGAAGCTCGTGGTCACCGTCTTGGTCACGGTGTTTGGGATATCAAATATAAGCGTATTGCGTAACCAGAGGAGTTCATGGGATGTACCATTACGCGATATTAGCGAATCCGGGTCATAACCGAATTTACTTTGATAGCGCAATGACCATTGCCTGTTCTGAGCTAAAAGCAATTTTAGCTTCACAAGGCGTGGATGTGACAGAAATTGGTAGTAAAGACGTTGGCTTACCTGCTGCGTTGGTGTTTTCTTGTCAGGAAGCGCTAACCGATGAGCAGGCGCGAAGAATCGCAGCCTCTTCGATTTACTATGCGCTATTTGAAGTGCGCGAAGATGGTTTACTTCGACCAGTTCAAGCGCCCGTATTTAACACTTTCCCGGAAAGCATGAGCCAGATTTTGCGCTACACCGGGAAAACAAATGAGCAGTTTACCCGTTTGATGGTGAATATCGGCATTAGTGCGTCCAATACGGGAAGTGAACAACTGACCTTAATGGATCCAATGTGTGGTAAAGGTACAACCTTATTTGAAGGCTTGATCCACGGTTTGAACGTGGTAGGGGTTGAGATCAACGCCAAGTGGGTGCAAGAGATCCAAACCTTTATTGTTAAGTTCATGAAGAATGGCCGCTTTAAGCACAAAGTGAGCAAAGAAAAGCGCACTGCGGGTGGCAAGAAAGTGGCGGATGGTTTCGTGGTTGAAGCTGCAGCAAATAAAGAAGATTACAACCAAGGCAATCTTCAGTTTATGAAGCTGTATTCGGCTGATACTCGTATCGCTGATCAAGTCGTGAAAAAGAACTCAGTTGATGTGATGGTGTCTGACTTGCCTTATGGCGTGCAGCACGGCAGCAAAAATGCCAAGGACAGCAAACTGAACCGCAGTCCACTAGAGCTTTTAAAAGAGGCTCTGCCTGCATGGAAAGTGGTATTGAAAAAACAAGGTTCAGTGGTGTTGTCTTTCAATGAATTCACATTGAAATGGAAAGATGTCGCGGCATTATTTGAAGAGCAAGGTTGGAAGGTACTTTCAGAAGAGCCTTACATCGGTTATCTTCACCGTGTTGATCAATCTATCAACCGCAATATTATTGTGGCAGTAAAACCATAATCGACTTGAGTCGAACGAACCCTATGGAAAAGCCAACGACACGTTGGCTTTTTTTACCTCTGAGCTCAACGAGTTCTCTTGTAAATAGAAGGTAGAGAATGAAACCGACAGTGGAAATTTTGACAGATATTTTGGCGGAAGTACGCCCTTTAATCGGCCAAGGTAAAGTGGCTGATTACATTCCTGCTCTGGCAAAAGTACCCAGCAACAAGTTAGGTATTGCGGTATACACCAACGAAGGTGAGGTTATTAAGGCGGGTGATGCCGATGAACCTTTCTCTATCCAATCTATTTCAAAAGCATTGAGCTTGACGTTAGCGATGTGCTTGTACAAGCAAGAAGAAATTTGGTCTCGAGTGGGAAAAGAGCCTTCGGGGCAGGCATTTAATTCGCTAATTCAGCTAGAAATGGAGCAAGGTATTCCTCGTAATCCATTTATAAATGCTGGAGCGATAGTAGTGGCAGATTTGTTACAAACTCGCTTATCTGCACCTCGTCAGCGCCTGTTGGAATTTGTGCGTCAGCTTTCTGGTGATACCCATATTGTGTATGACAAAGTCGTTGCGGCATCCGAAATGATGCATGGTGATCGTAATGCGGCGATTGCATATCTCATGCGTTCGTTTGGCAACTTCGAAAATGAAGTGATTCCAGTACTACAAAACTACTTCCACGCTTGTGCGCTGAAGATGAGTTGCGTTGATTTGGCTAAAACGTTTAGCTATTTAGCAAACAAGGGCACATCGGTACAAACGGGTAAGCCTGTAGTTTCTCCTGTGCAAACCAAACAACTTAATGCACTGTTAGCAACGTGTGGCTTGTATGATGGCGCGGGCGAGTTTGCTTATCGCGTTGGTATGCCTGGTAAGTCTGGTGTTGGTGGTGGCATTATTGCGGTAGTACCTGGTGAAATGACCATTTCAGTATGGTCTCCAGAGCTTGATCCTTCAGGTAACTCGCTTGCTGGTACTAAGGCGCTTGAGCTGCTCTCAGAGCGAATTGGCCGTTCAATTTTCTAATGTTGGAAATGTGTCAACCTTATTTAGGACGGCACACAGTTTCTAAATAAAAAGCCTCTCAATTGAGAGGCTTTTTTTGTTTTGGGGTTGCGTTACTCTTCGCTTTCTTCGGCCATAAAGGCTTCGAGCAAATCATTAAGGAAGAGCTTCCCTTTTTCAGTAATTTGCCAGTGGGTAGGCGTTTCACTCAGGTAGCCCATTTCTATCGCCCAGTTGATGGTTTCTTGAATCGTACTGAGCGGTAAGCCCGTGGTGTCTACATAATCTTGCTTCGGACAGGCTTCGATTAAGCGGAATCGGTTCATAAAGAACTCGAATGGACGATCTTCATCCACGACGACATGTTCTGTATGCAGATAAGGTTTGACCATATTTTGATAAGCCGCTAAATAGCCTCGCGGGTGTTTTACCTTTGTCGTTCGAATAATACGTCCGTCGGTAAAACTGAGTTTGCCATGAGAGCCACAACCGATACCAAGGTAATCACCAAAGCGCCAGTAGTTGAGGTTGTGCTGACACTGATAGCCCGGCTTACTGTAACCGGAGATTTCATACTGCACATAACCCGCAGCTGCAAGTTTTTGGTGTCCGAGCTCGAAAATATCCCACAAGTCATCATCGTCAGGTAGCGTTGGTGGCTTGTAGTAAAACATGGTGTTTGGTTCGATGGTCAGCTGATACCAAGACAAGTGCGGCGGTGCCAACTCAATCGCTTTGTCCAAATCTGCCAAGGCTTGTTCGATGCTTTGATCAGGTAAGCCGTGCATGAGATCGAGGTTAAAGCTGTTCAAACCGATTTGGTGCGCCAGCTTAGCAGCATTGACGGCTTCGTCTTGGCCGTGAATGCGCCCCAAACGCTCAAGCTTCTGCTGCTCAAAGCTTTGCACGCCGATAGAGATACGCGTTACCCCGGCTTTACGGTAGCCAACAAAACGCTCTGCTTCGATGGTGCCTGGGTTCGCTTCCATGGTAATTTCGATTTCAGGCTTGAACGGAATACGCGCTTCAATGCCCTTAAGTAGACGCTCGATACCTTCTGCCGAAATCAAACTCGGCGTACCACCACCAATGAAGATTGAATGCAGTGAACGTGGCGCTTCGTTAAGGCGGTATTTCTCAATGTCGGTATCCAAGTCTTCAAGAAGGGCATTGATGTACTCTTCTTCTGGGATCTCGGCTTTAAGCGCGTGAGAGTTAAAGTCGCAATAAGGGCACTTTTGTACACACCACGGGATGTGTACATACAAGCTCAGTGCTGGGGGCGTTAACATGGTCTAATTCGCTCGCGATTACTGAGACACTTGCTCAGACAGTTGAGCAAACAACGACTTGAGTGCTTTACCGCGGTGAGACAGTTGCTTCTTACGTGCTGGCTCAAGTTCGGCAGACGCGCAGTTGTCTTCAGGAACGAAGAAGACTGGGTCGTAGCCAAAGCCATTTTCACCGTGTGCTTCAGTTAGAATGCGACCTTCCCATTTACCGTGACAAACGATAGGGGTTGGATCGTTCTCGTGACGCATCAAAACCAATACGCAGTGGAAGCGAGCGGTGCGATCTGCTTCTGGTACGCCTTCCATTGCTTTAAGTAGCTTCTCTAGGTTCTCTTGGTCAGAGGCTTTTTCACCCGCGTAACGTGCAGAGTAAATGCCCGGAGCGCCTTTTAAGAAATCGACTTCTAATCCAGAGTCGTCTGCAATGGCAGGAAGCCCTGTTTCTTGTGCGGCATGGCGAGCTTTAATGATTGCGTTTTCAATGAAAGTTGTACCCGTTTCAGCTACTTCCGATACATTGAATTCACTTTGCGCTAATACTTCAAAGCCGAAGTCAGACAACAAATCTGCCATTTCACGAACTTTGCCTTGGTTACCAGTTGCTAGCACAATTTTTTTCATGGGAATCTCTTTTAATAGTGATAGAGGAGAACAAATCGTTCTCCTCTAGATATTCTTTAACTAATAAGTGGTTTTTAGCCTGCTTAGATCCAAAAGCTTTTGGAACATCACAACCCAATTACTCTTCAACATAAAACTTCTGGGTGAATTTAAGCTTACCTGAGCCTTTGTTTCCAGCTTTTACGTCAATATCGAAAGTAAAAGTTTCTTCGTGGGTAATTGGCAGTTCGGCTAAATAGTATATCGCATTGCCTTCTTTGACTTCACGAAAGGTCAAGGTCTGAGTTTGGCCGATAAGGTTCTTCGCGCGTCCAGCAATTTTTGCTTCTAATGCTGGCTTACCCAATGAAGCTCTATCTAACACGCTAATATTAACCACAGCGAGGTATCCATTACGTTTGATATCGTAGCTACGTGCGACTTTGGGTGTTAGGAATGTTGAGTTAAACGCGACATAGTGGACTTCGATATCTTTCATATTTTTAAACTGATCGGCGAAGCTTGGTAACGACAACAGGCTAATCAGTAATGCGGTAATCCATTTGCTCATTGTTACTTCCTCAAAGCACTTGTTATAAAACAACCATAGCTGCAATTTTACCTTGGTCAGGGGGTAAAAAATGCGTACTCAGTCGTTGGTATTAGTAAGTGTGGTACAAAATCGTAAATAAAAAGCCATCATATGATGGCTTTAATTTCTGTCGGTATCTGGGTAGGCGATTCTATCCGAATTTGTTTGTGCCGTCCTAATTCACCTTTTTCTATGTGAACCAAGCCCTTAGCGATTTTAAACTGCTTGGCTAAGAACTTAGTTAGGTGTGCATTAGCTTTGCCATCGACAGGTGGAGCAGTAATGGCGATTTTTAGCTCTTCACCATGCAAGCCAACGATTTTATCGCGGCTAGCTTTAGGTTGAATATAGAGCTTCAGGATGATGTCCTCACCATCTTGCCAAACTGCAGCTGACATTATAGCTGGAACCAAATTGGACCAATGATATCGCCCATTAAGAAGTTCGCGAACTGCAAGCCGATAAATAACACCAGTACGCTTAAATCAAGACCACCAATAGCCGGAAGAATACGACGGATTGGAGCGCACATTGGCTCGGTCAGTTGATGGAATACGTACTCGATAGGGCTGCGGCCTTGGCTTACCCAGCTCAAAATTGCACGGATCAATAGTACCCAGAACAATAGGCCACCTGCGGCTTTGATTAATGATAATAAGCCCAAGAATAAGAAGTCAGCGCTGAAAGAGACGGAACCGTTCGAAGCTATTAGGATAAGCACGACAAATTTAAGCACACACAACACGTAGGCAAACAACACGGTTGCTAGGTCAATATTCCCCACGGAAGGGATAACGCGGCGCAATGGACCAATGACCGGCTGAGTCGCTTTTACTATAAATTGCGAGAATGGGTTGTAGAAGTCTGCGCGCGCAGCTTGCAACCAAATTCGCAAAATTACGACCATGATGTACAGGTCAAATAGGGTTGAGATGAGAAAACTCATTGAATTCATAAGGTACCCTTAACAAGTGATGGATGATACTAAACGGAGTTCATCCAAATAATTAAAACAGTTTTTCCATTTCTTCCGCGCGAGCCACAGCAGCTTGCATGGCTTTAGCGACAATATCTGAAAGTTGATGTTCGTTGAATGTACGCAGTGCTTCTGCCGTTGTCCCACCTTTCGAAGTTACGTTCTCACGCAGGGTCGATAGCTCAGTTTCTGGGTTGCTAACCACCATACTGGCCGCGCCCAGTGCCGCTTGCTGAACCAATAGTCGAGCGGTCTCTTTATCAAAGCCTTGCGCAATCGCTTCTGCTTGCATCGCTTCCATAAACAGGAAGAAGTATGCTGGAGCACTGCCCGCTGCGGCAATCACATTATTGATGCCAGACTCTTGCTCAACCCAACATACTTTACCGACCGCTTCCATTAACTCTGCGGCAAAAGCTTTGTCGTGCTCGGTTACATGAGTTGGTGCGAACAACCCACTCATACCCAACCCAAGTTGTGATGGCGTATTTGGCATAACACGAACCAAGTTCAATTTGGTGGCTAGCATATCATCCAATCGTGAACAGTTGATGCCTGCGGCAATAGAAATCACCAGTTTATTAGTGAAATCGATCGATTGCAGTGGTTTACAGACATCCGCCATCATTTGCGGTTTTACAGACAATACCACCACATCCGCCTCGGTCGCAGCTTGGATGTTATCGCTGGTGGTACGGATGCCAAAATCTTGTTCTAGCAGAAGGCGGCGAGCCTCTGAAGGAGCCGTCGCGGTAATGTTTTGCGCTGGATATCCGTTAGCAACCAAGCCGGAAACAATGGCTCTCACCATGTTGCCAGCACCAATGAAGGCGATTTTTTTATGTTCCATTTGTCTGATTTCCATCATGATATTTAGAATTTGTTGTGCGCTCAGGTGTATAATGGCGCCGCTGTTACTTACTGCTCCTATTGGCGAGTAAGATGATTGCGCATTTACGCTCTAACGATTGACGACATAACTTATGTCGCGAGTGAGCGTTTTGTTGATTTAGCTGTAGTCTCGTGCGCCGAAAATAGCGGTTCCAATACGAACCATTGTACTACCAGCTTCGATTGCAGCGGTCATATCACCACTCATTCCCATTGATAATGTATCGATTTCTGGGAACTGTGCTTCGAGTGTTTGCTTCAACGTAGCCAACTTCTGAAATTCACGGAGTTGTGATTCGTAGTCAGACACGTTGGCAGGAATCGACATCAACCCTCTTAAAGTGAGGTTGGGTAGGCGAGAAATCAACTCCGCCAGCTCGAATACTTCCGCTTCAGTGACACCAGACTTAGATGCCTCACCACTGGTGTTAACCTGAATCAGAACTTGTAGCGGTTTAAGTTCGCTTGGCCGCTGATCATTCAGGCGTTGAGCAATCTTGGTTCGATCGATGGTGTGAACCCAATCGAAATGTTCAGCAACAAGTCGCGATTTATTCGATTGAATCGGGCCAATGAAGTGCCATTCGATTCGATTATCTGGATAATGCACGGCAAAGTGCTGAACTTTACTGACGCCCTCTTGAACGTAGTTTTCACCAAAGGCGGTTTGTCCCGCTTGGTAGGCTTCGAGAATTGCCTCGACAGGTTTAGTTTTGCTTACCGCTAGAAGTTGCACTGACTCTGGAGTTCGACCACATTTTTGCTCGTCATATCGAATTTGAGAGGTGATATGTTCAATATTTTGTTGAATACTACTCATAGCTGTACTTTAGACTTAAGGATTTTAAATGGATATCACTGAGTTACTGGATTTTAGTGTAAAACATAATGCCTCGGATCTACATCTTTCTGCAGGTGTCCCACCAATGGTTCGTATTGATGGGGATGTAAGAAAACTAGGCATTCCAGCGTTTACACACCAAGAAGTGCATCGTTTGGTTTTCGAAATCATGAACGATGCCCAGCGCAGTGAGTTCGAAGAAAAACTCGAAGTCGATTTCTCTTTTGAGTTGCATAACGTTGGCCGTTTCCGTGTCAACGCTTTCAACCAATCTCGCGGTTGTGCGGCAGTATTCCGTACCATTCCAAGTAGCATTCCAACTCTGGAAGAGCTAGAAGCGCCAGAGATCTTCAAAAAAATTGCGAACGCTGAAAAAGGCTTAGTTCTGGTCACTGGCCCAACAGGTTCAGGTAAATCGACGACCTTAGCAGCCATTGTTGACTACATTAACCGTAATCACAACAAGCACGTACTCACAATTGAAGATCCGATTGAATTTGTTCACAACAACAATAAATGTTTGATTAACCAGCGTGAAGTTCACCGTGACACCCATAGTTTCCAAAACGCACTGCGCAGCGCATTGCGTGAAGACCCGGATGTCATTCTGGTTGGTGAGATGCGTGACAAAGAAACCATCAGCCTTGCGTTAACGGCGGCGGAAACGGGGCACTTAGTGTTCGGCACGTTACACACCAGCTCGGCGGCAAAAACCATTGACCGTATTATCGATGTGTTCCCTGGCAGCGATAAAGACATGGTGCGCTCGATGCTTTCTGAATCCCTTCGTTCGGTTATCGCACAAAAATTATTGAAACGTAATGGTGGTGGCCGTATTGCATGCCATGAAATTATGATGGCAACGCCTGCGATTCGTAACTTGATCCGCGAAGACAAAGTCGCGCAGATGTATTCGATCATTCAAACAGGTGCGGCTCACGGCATGCAAACCATGGAGCAAAATGCTCGTCAGTTAATGGCGCAAGGCATGGTTGCTCGTGAAGAGGTCGATAGTAAGATCGGATTAGAAGTGCAGCAATTCTCGTAACGTTCATACAGATAATGGTGAATACGGAAGATGGATCTAGATAAATTTCTCGAAGGCATGTTGGCGCTGAAAGCGTCGGATCTTTACATCACGGTTGGAGCGCCAATTCTATTTCGTGTGGATGGCGAATTGCGTCCGCAAGGGGAAAAACTCACCGAGAGTGATGTGGCTGCATTACTCGACAGCGCTATGGAACCAGATCGGCGTCAGGAATTTCGTAAAAGTCGCGAGTCAAATTTTGCCATTGTGAGAGATTGTGGCCGCTTCCGTGTGAGTGCCTTTTTTCAACGCGAGTTACCAGGCGCAGTGATTCGTCGTATTGAAACCAATATTCCTACTTTTGAGCAGTTAAAGTTACCGTTAGTGTTGCAAGATTTGGCAATAGCTAAGCGTGGTTTGGTGCTGGTGGTCGGTGCTACTGGATCGGGTAAATCGACCACCATGGCGGCGATGACAGGCTATCGAAACAGCAATAAAACCGGGCACATTTTGACGGTCGAAGATCCGATCGAATTCGTGCATGAACACAAGCGCTGTATCGTGACTCAACGCGAAGTTGGGTTAGATACGGAAAGCTATGAAGTTGCGCTTAAAAACTCGCTGCGCCAAGCACCAGATATGATTTTGATTGGTGAGATCCGTAGCCGTGAAACAATGGAATACGCGATGACCTTCGCCGAAACGGGTCACCTGTGTATGGCAACGTTGCACGCCAACAATGCAAACCAAGCTTTAGAGCGCATTCTTCACTTGGTACCGAAAGATCAAAAAGAACAATTCTTGTTCGATTTGTCGATGAACCTAAAAGGCGTGGTTGGTCAGCAGCTGATCCGAGATAAAAATGGGCAGGGACGTCATGGTGTATTTGAGATCTTGCTAAATAGTCCACGTGTGTCGGATTTGATTCGTCGCGGAGATTTACATGAGTTGAAGTCAACCATGGCTCGCTCAAATGAGTTTGGTATGCTGACGTTCGATCAATCTCTTTATAAGTTAGTGATGCAAGGTAAGATCAGCGAAGAGGATGCACTACATAGCGCCGACTCGGCGAATGATCTGCGCTTGATGTTGAAAACGCAGCGTGGTGAAGCATTCTCTACGGGCAGTTTGGCAAACGTTAAGATCGATATGGATTAATCCAATCCAGAAACAAAAAAAGGTTGGCAGAAGCCAACCTTTTTTCATTGTGCTTGAAGTGTTTACTCACCCTAAAGGGCTTCAAACCAGCTTTCTAGAATCACCACCGCTGACTGGCAGTCAACATTACCTTTCGATAGGGCTTTGTAGCCGCCCATGCTGAACAACTCCGCACGAGCTTCTGCAGTAGATAAACGCTCATCATGCAGTTCAACTGGCAATCCGTATCGGCCTTGCAGACGCTTAGCAAATTTTCGTGCACGAGGGGTTATGGTCTCAAGGTCTTTACCATGCAGATCGGTCGGTAAACCGACCACTAGCAAATCTGGTTGCCACTCTTTGATTTGCTTTTCGATATCGTCCCAGTTTGGAATACCGTCATTGGCTTTAAAGGCTTTTAATGGGGAAGCTGTACCAGTAATTTCTTGGCCAATAGCGCTACCAATGCTTTTGGTTCCAAAGTCAAAAGCCATAATTGTGCGTGACATAAGGTGTCTCTATCTAATGTAACTGTATATTTGGACTAAGCATGTCCAGAGTCTGCTGAAAGGTGACTTGGGTCGATGCCCAGCTTTTCGACCGCTTTCTTCCAACGCTCGTTGATTGGTGTATTAAAGATAATTTCAGGCGTCGCTTCAATGGTGAGCCAAGAGTTTTCGACCAGCTCACTTTCTAATTGGCCTGCACTCCAACCGGAGTAGCCAAGTGCCACTAAGTAATCACTTGGTTCTGCTTCTGTTCCTAACACCGACAGAATATCACGCGAAGTGGTTACCGCGAGGTCATCGGTCATTTGGACGCTGGACTCGTAGTAATCTTTGGGTTTATGCAAAATAAAACCACGATCTTCCGAGATTGGGCCGCCATTGTAGACTGGTCTATCTAGACTGGCTTCAAATAGGCGCGGGTGTACTGGCTGAACTTCCACCTGCTTGAGCATGTTGCCGACGGTGATATCAACAGGAGCATTGATCATCAGCCCCATAGCGCCGTCTTCGTTGTGCTCACAAACGTAGATCACGCTGTTTTGAAAGTACGGATCTTTCATCCCAGGCATGGCAACCAAAAAGTGATTTGTGAGATTCATACTCATATTGACCCTTAACTCTCGTAAATGCCCTTAAGCAAACATCATACAATTTACCATCTAGGTATGTGCATGAGTTTGCTTAAGTTAATGTACTACGCTCTCTATTAACTGTAATACAGTTTGAGTTATTCGCCTTTTACTCGACGTTCAATCGCATCCATCAGCTTGCCTGTGATTGAGATATCAAAAGCTGCTTCAATTTCGCGAATACAGGTTGGACTGGTGACGTTGATCTCTGTTAGCTTGTCGCCAATTACGTCAAGGCCAACAAAGATAAGGCCTTTTTCTTTCAGTGTCGGAGCAACGGTTTGCGCAATTTTGAGGTCGGTTTCGCTTAGCGGACGAGCTTCACCAGTACCACCAGCGGCTAGGTTGCCGCGCGTTTCGCCTTTAGCAGGAATGCGTGCTAGACAGTAAGGCATAGGTTCGCCATCTACCACTAGGATACGTTTGTCACCGTTGCTGATGTCTGGCACGAAGGTTTGTGCCATTGCGTAGTTTTGACCGTGGTTAGTCAATGTCTCGATGATTACAGAGACGTTTGGATCGTTTTCTTTTACACGGAAGATGGACGCGCCACCCATACCATCAAGCGGTTTCAGGATGACATCACCATGTTTTTCACGAAATTCTTTAATTTTTTCTGCTTTTCGCGTCACGATCGTTGTAGGTGTCAGCTCTGGGAACCATGCTGTAAACAGCTTTTCGTTACAATCACGTAAGCTTTGAGGCTTGTTAACGATCAGTGCACCCTGTTCTTCTGCACGCTCAAGGATGTAAGTCGCGTAGATGTATTCAGTATCAAACGGAGGATCTTTACGCATTAGCACCGCGTCTAGCTCAGACAGTTTGATAGTTTGCTCTGATTTGAACTCGTACCAACCGTTTGGATCTTCTTTTAGTTCTACCACTTTAGTATCTGCAATGGCAACGCCTTGATCGAGATGCAGATCATTCATTTCCATGTAGTGGATTTCATAGCCGCGTCGTTGCGCTTCAAGCATCATGGCAAAGCTAGAGTCTTTTTTGATGTTAATGGACGAGATTGGGTCCATTACGATACCGAGTTTGATCATTATTTTTCTCCGTTTAACCAAGATCGCCGAAACGAACTTGTAAGGCTGTAATTGCTGTCAGAGCCGCTGTTTCGGTACGCAGAACGCGAGGGCCGAGTAGCGTTTCTTCAAATTGGTATTCTCGAGTCATCTCGATTTCTTCAGACGATAAACCGCCTTCAGGACCGATCAGTAGGCGCACTTTTTCAACCGGGGTTGGCAAAGTGTTGATTGAGTATTTAGCACGAGGGTGAAGGTTAAGCTTTAAACCATCGTACTCTTCTTTACACCACTCTTCCAAGCTCATAATTGGACGAATTTCGGGCACGACATTACGCCCACATTGCTCACAGGCACTGATGGCGATTTTCTGCCATTGCGCGAGTTTTTTCTCAAAACGCTTTTGGTCAAGCTTGACACCACAACGTTCAGAAATCAGAGGAGTGATGGTATTGACGCCAAGTTCAACAGACTTTTGGATGGTGAACTCCATCTTATCGCCACGTGAAATGACTTGACCAAGGTGCAGATCTAAAGGGGATTCAATACTGTTTTCTACGCGCTCGGTGATGTTAACCAAAACTGATTTCTTGCTGACTTCACTGATAACCGCTGGGAACTCTGCGCCACTGCCGTCAAAAAGGAGAACGTCTTGGCCTTCTTTCATGCGCAAAACACGACCGATATGGCCTGCTGCGTCGTCACTTAAAGCAAGTGAGCCAAGTTGATGAATGGATTCTGGATGATAAATTCGAGGGGTACGCATGAGATTTCCAGCAAGAGAATAAACTTAAACCCTAACATGGATGCTTTGCACCGAAAAAACAAGGGGCAAGAAGCGTTTCAATATCAGTAATTGAAACGCTTCGAGGTCGGAGGTTACAGTGCGCGGCAGGCTTCTTGAACAAATGGGTTGTGATTGCCCTGTACTTTTGCAATGCGCTCGTCACGCTCACATTCCCATTTATCGACAGGATAGGTTTTGTTCCAAGCACTCATTAATTGCGTTTGCTGCTTCGACAGTTTGAAACCGTACTCTTTGCTCATGTATAGATAGGTACGAGCAATTGAGCCACGCGCACGGTCTGGTGGCATGACTTTACGCTGCTTAAAGTTCACTTGCATCTCACAGCGACCATAACTCACGCCATCCATACCGTTCCATTGGCTGAAGTTGTAGTTCGAACGGTCACCGTTTACTTCACCAATAGCAGGAGTTAGGTTGTGCAAGTCTGCTTCCATCAAACGAAAAGTTTTGTCTTTTTTCTTACAGTTTTTACGTCCGCCATCTTGCCAGCATTGACGCTGGTGGCCAAATTGCCACGCAGGAACAACGTGCTCCCATTCGATTCGTGCAGCCCGTTTTTCTTGTTTACGGACTTGGTAACCGCAAGAGGCTAAATCGGGTGAGCCTTTCTTGCCTTGCCATTGAATGTTACAGCCACAGTAGAAGCTTGTTGGGTGGTCTTGATAAATTTTGACCGCCTCACGTTTGGCTGCAGAGAATGAGCTCGGTGGCGCGGCAATCGCAGTGCTAGAAAGCGCGATAAGCAACAGAGAGAATAAGTATTTCATGATAAAAGTCTTTATAAAGTATGACTTTATTCATGATAACACGCATAAAATAGCTTTAGTGATGAGTAAGTTAACAATAAGTGGCGAAGGGAAGGTTTTGATCAACTCGATCTTTATTTTGGGAACGCAAGTAACACTATGAGGTAAGGGCTACGATAACTGAATACCGGTGAAGTTAAGTGGTTGGCGGCATTTTTGACAAGAGTACGTCGCCTCTTTGCGCAGCACTTTATTATGACGGCGAATCGATAGAGGGTAGGTCATACAACCACAACGATACTCAAAGGTTTTACCTTGAACGGATTTTACTTCAAAGCTGTGAGTGGTTTTGGCTGGTACGTTAAATACGGCTTCCATGACGCCTTTCCATTCTTTACCGTGAGGCCTAACTCGCCCGTAAACCTGATAAGTAATCAGGTGTGCTACTTCATGAGGAATGACTTCATCTAAGAATGCTTGGGTGTTTTCGCGAAATAAAACAGGGTTTAGGCGTACTTGATTTAATTGAAGGTAGGCTTTTCCTGCCGCTTTCCCACGGACGTCGAAGGTGATTGTTGGAATCGGGAAAGAACGTTTGAAAGCTTGTTCCGCCATCGCGATACAGCCCGCCATCACTTGCTTGGCTTTATAGCTGAGTTCTATATCCACAATTCACCTCGATAAATCAAATAAAAAAGCCCCCGCATTTGCGAGGGCCAGATCATAGCATCAGTTAATTATGGTGTGTGTTTTTTCTTGATGGTGGCATGGTAAGCGTGCCATGTACCGTAGCCTAGAATTGGCATGGTAAACAACATTCCGATCCCGTAGGTCGCAAAGCCGATAAGAATACCGCCACAGATGATCGCTGCCCAAACAATCATTGCTGGAATGTTGGATTTCACTGCATTAAAGCTGGTAAATACAGCGGTCATCATGTCTACGCGACGCTCCATCATGAGCGGAATAGAAAAGGCTGAAATGCTAAACACCACACAAGCCAAAACAAAGCCAACTAAAGAGCCGATGACAAGGAAGGGTAGGAACTCACTTAAAGGTGCCCCTTGAACAGAAGGGTAGAGCGCATGAAGTAGAGCGGCAATGCGCATCCAAAATATCATACACACTGCGAGTAACACGGCGAACGCCCATTGAGATGTTGAGTTACGACCGATCGCTTTCATTGAATGGAGCAAGCTTGCTTTGTGTCCGCGCTCTCTCTCCCAACTGGCATCATACAAGCCCAGCGCGAGAAACGGACCGATTAACATGTAAACAATCAAACTGGGCATGACGACCAAGTGTGTGCCTTGCCACTGTACGAGCAAAACAATGCCTATCGCAGCTGCCATAAAACAGATGCCATAGAAAGCACTAATAAGTGGCATTCGCACGAAATCATGCAGACCTAATGCTAGCCAATGAAAAGGTGCAGAAAGATTGACCGTATTGCACGGTATGGTTCTGGCGTATTCGTTGTCTGGCACTTCCTTTCGCTTGTTGTGGAAGTCCGATGGATTAACAGTTCGAGGCATAACTCCTCCTTGATTTATTCCCACATTATCCGCTTATACCAACTGACAGCGGTTTTTGTTCAGTCAAACTTGAAGCGACTTTTTCAAGTTTACATCTGAGCATTGGCTTAGTTTGGTATCGGCCATAAAGATGCCTGACTCATGTCTTTACTTAAGTGTTGCTTCCACAGTCGCCAGCATCCGACGTCTCTATTTAAATTGGAGTTAACAATATTTTAACTATTGGCGGAGATGGGATAATTTACAAATAATTGCTTAAAATTTATTCGGTATAAAAATGAGGGAGAAACAGGACTGCTTTGTGGGGCAGGGCGGTATGAGCCGAAATGGCTGGATAAAAGTTGCTGAAAATAAAAAGCCCCCGCCATAGGCGAGGGCTTGATTGATTCTTGCTTGGCTTGATTATTTGATGCCAGCGAAATCGCGTAGAAGTGCAGCTTTGTCTGTCGCTTCCCACGGGAATTCTTCACGACCGAAGTGACCGTAAGCCGCTGTCTTCTTGTAGATAGGTTGAAGAAGGTTAAGCATTTCTTGTAGACCGTATGGACGTAGGTCGAAGAATTGACGAACCGCTTCAATGATGATGTCGTGAGATACTTTCTCAGTACCGAACGTTTCCACCATGATAGACGTTGGATCAGCAACACCGATTGCGTAAGAAAGTTGGATCTCACAACGGTCAGCCATGCCTGCCGCTACGATGTTTTTCGCTACGTAGCGTGCTGCGTATGCTGCACTACGGTCAACTTTTGATGGATCTTTACCAGAAAACGCACCGCCACCGTGACGAGCTGCGCCGCCGTAGGTATCTACGATGATCTTACGACCAGTTAGGCCACAGTCACCCATAGGACCACCGATTACGAAGCGACCGGTTGGGTTAATGAAGAAGTTTGTTTCTTTGTTGATCCACTCAGAAGGTAGCACTGGCTTAATGATCTCTTCCATTACCGCTTCACGCAGGTCTGAAGTTGAGATTGAGTCACAGTGTTGAGTTGAAAGAACAACCGCGTCGATACCAACGATGTTACCTTGATCGTATTGGAATGTTACCTGAGATTTTGCATCAGGACGCAACCAAGGTAGTGTGCCGTTTTTACGAACTTCTGCTTGCTTTTGAACAAGACGGTGAGAGTAAGTAATTGGCGCTGGCATTAGTACTTCAGTTTCGTTACAAGCGTAACCAAACATGATGCCTTGGTCGCCTGCACCTTGTTCTTTAGGGTCAGCTTTATCAACACCTTGGTTGATATCTGGCGACTGTTTACCGATTGTGTTTAGTACCGCACAAGAATCTGCGTCAAAGCCCATATCTGAATGTACGTAGCCGATTTCACGAACGGTTTCACGAGTTAACTCTTCGATGTCTACCCATGCTGAAGTCGTGATTTCACCACCCACCATTACCATACCGGTTTTAACGTAAGTCTCACATGCAACACGAGCCTTTGGATCTTGCTCTAGAATCGCGTCAAGAACCGCATCAGAAATCTGGTCTGCAATTTTATCTGGATGACCTTCTGATACTGACTCAGAAGTAAACAGGTGCTTAGCCATGTTAGCTCCACTATATCTGGTTTAAAACTGGGGAATGATAAACTCTCCAGCGCAAATTAATACTAATTTTTGTAGGTGTATCTACATCTAGACGTCTATTCTAAATTTGATTGCTCGAATTACAAGCTCTTTTTTGGTTTTTGTTATAACCAAACGTTTGCCTGATTTATTGATAATTTTAAGAACTTCGAACGATTTGGCGCGAAAGGTGCAATATTTGTGAGGTTTTGGACTGGAAAACGTTTGCACACCCAACAGGGCTTTGAGAGAATTATGACCTACTTTTCGTTTCGCTTAATGTACTCAGGAGCAGACATGTCGTCTCGTAAACATCTTGCCAATGCAATTCGTGCTCTAAGCATGGATGGTGTTCAACAAGCTAACTCAGGCCACCCAGGCGCACCAATGGGTATGGCTGATATCGCTGAAGTTCTTTGGCGCTCTCACCTAAACCATAACCCTTCAAACCCAGAGTGGGCCGACCGCGATCGCTTTGTGCTGTCAAACGGTCATGGGTCAATGCTTATTTACTCTCTACTGCACTTAAGCGGTTACGAGCTATCTATTGACGATCTGAAAAACTTCCGTCAATTGCACTCAAAAACCCCAGGTCACCCAGAGTACGGCTACGCGCCTGGTATCGAGACAACAACGGGTCCTCTAGGTCAAGGCATCACTAACGCTGTTGGTATGGCGATCGCAGAGAAAGCACTAGCGGCACAGTTCAACAAAGAAGGTCACGATATCGTTGACCACTTTACGTATGTGTTCATGGGTGACGGCTGTCTAATGGAAGGCATCTCGCATGAAGCATGCTCTCTTGCAGGTACTCTTGGTCTAGGCAAGCTGATTGCATTCTGGGATGACAACGGCATCTCTATCGACGGTCACGTTGAAGGTTGGTTCTCTGACGATACACCTAAGCGTTTTGAAGCGTACGGCTGGCATGTAATCCCAGCAGTCGATGGTCACGACTCAGACGCGATCAACGCAGCAATTGAAGCAGCAAAAGCGGACCCACGTCCTACGCTTATCTGTACCAAAACAATTATCGGTTTCGGTTCTCCTAACAAGTCTGGTTCGCACGACTGTCACGGTGCACCACTAGGTCACGATGAAATCCAAGCGGCTCGCGAATACCTAGGTTGGGAGTACGGCCCATTTGAGATCCCGGCAGATGTTTACGCTGAGTGGGATGCAAAAGAAGCGGGCGCCGCGAAAGAAGCAGCTTGGAATGAAAAATTCGAAGCATACGCTGCAGCTTACCCTGCAGAAGCGGCAGAGCTTAAACGTCGTCTAAACGGCGAACTTCCTGCACAGTGGGAAGAAAAAGCGAACCAAATCATTGCCGATCTTCAAGCAAATCCAGCGAACATTGCATCACGTAAAGCATCGCAAAATGCACTAGAAGCGTTTGGTCAAATGCTTCCTGAGTTTATGGGTGGTTCTGCTGACCTAGCGCCTTCTAACCTGACCATGTGGTCTGGTTCTAAGTCTCTAGAAATGGAGGACTTCTCTGGCAACTACATCCACTACGGTGTGCGTGAATTCGGTATGACCGCTATCATCAACGGTATCGCATTGCACGGTGGTTTCGTTCCTTACGGCGCAACATTCCTAATGTTCATGGAATACGCTCGTAACGCAATGCGTATGGCTGCGCTGATGAAAATTCAGAACATCCAAGTTTACACGCATGATTCGATCGGTCTTGGCGAAGATGGCCCAACTCACCAACCTGTTGAGCAAATGGCGTCTCTACGTGTAACTCCAAACATGAGCACATGGCGCCCATGTGACCAAGTTGAGTCTGCAGTTGCATGGAAACTAGCGATTGAACGTAAAGATGCACCAACTGCACTTATCTTCTCTCGTCAAAACCTAGCGCAACAAGAGCGTACTGCTGAACAAGTCGCAGACATCGCGAAAGGTGCTTACATCCTGAAAGATAGCGAAGGTAAGCCTGAGCTAATCCTTATCGCAACAGGTTCTGAGGTTGAGCTTGCAGTGAAAGCCGCTGAGCAACTAACTTCAGAAGGCAAGAAAGTACGCGTTGTTTCAATGCCATCAACAGATGCTTTCGACAAACAAGACGCCGCTTACCGTGAAGCTGTACTGCCATCAGACGTAACGGCACGTATCGCTATTGAAGCGGGCATTGCTGATTTCTGGTACAAGTACGTTGGCTTCGACGGTCGCATCATCGGTATGACAACATTCGGTGAATCTGCACCTGCTGGTCAGCTATTCGAGATGTTTGGCTTCACGACTGAAAACGTAGTGAACACAGCAAAAGAATTGCTAGCGTAATTGCAGGACCGTCTAAACAGTCGAACGTAAACGACGATTGTTAAACGCTAAAGTTAGAAAGGCCATCATTATGATGGCCTTTTTATTTTTGTCAGGTTTTCCAACCTTGTGGAATGCTTTGGTGAATGCAGTCTAAAAGTACGGATAAGCGCAGTGGTGGTCGTCCTGCTGGTGTATAGCAGTTAATGGAAATAGGCTCAGAAAGCCAACCTTCTAAGCAAGGTGTGATTCGCCCTGGGTGATGTTTCTCATAGCCGCATGCTGTCCAAGTCGGCAGCAGTCCAATACCATGACCATTCGCGATACTGTCTATTTGCATTGCTATGTTGTCGCTGTATAAGCGACTAACAAAGGGTTCTAAAAAGAACTCACCGTGTTGAGGGTGTGCTAGCATCAATCCATTTTCTTGCACTGAACCAAAATCGATCCATGGATGTGCTTCAAGTTCTTTGGGGTGCGGTATAGGCCCATGTTGTTTTAGATAATTTGGAGAGGCAAAAGGCGTATAGCGAAATACCCCCAGCACTTCTTTTCGCCAGTCTAGCTCTTTACGTTCACCGAGCCAGATGAACAAATCTGGGTCATGATGTGCCTCAGAAAAGTCACTGGTAAGTTGAACTCTAACATCGGGATTATCAGCAAGAAAACGATTGAGTACGCCGCCGAGCCAGCTTCTAACTAAGGCAGTGTGACAAACAATATGCAGTGGCCCTGAAACTTGGTTCGTTAAACCTTGCAGTGCATCATAACTCTCTTCGCTTAACTCAAGAATCTGGCGGCTGTAGTGGGCAAAGATCTCTCCAGCTCTTGTCAGAACTAATCGATTACCTTGTCTGGCGGTTAGAGCCTGACCGAAGTCTTCTTCTAATTGTGCCAAGCGACGACTTAGCGTTGATTTTGGCTGATTAAGGGCTTTAGCAGCGGCTGTCAAACTTTTATGCTGATTGAGCGCATCAAAGGCTCTAATTGATGCTAAGTCGTGCATATTTCTTTTACTCCTTACTGCGTTATGTACGAGTTCCATAAATGGAAAGAACCGTTCCATAACTCTCACTATGCATCTCATTCTATTTGTGAATAATTCACTTTCGAAAATAATAATCATTATCAATTATGGAGATGTAGATGTCTACTCTTAGACTGCCAGTTATTACCGCAACTGGTATTTTAGCCTTCGTCAGTGTCCCTCATGTTTTTGCCAATGATGCAGTTTCTAAAATGGAAACAGTGGTTGTAACTGCATCAAGCTACGAGCAATCTCAAGCGGACGCGCCTGCAAGTATTAGTGTGATTTCACGTGAGGAGTTGGACTCCCGTTATTACCGCGATGTGACTGATGCACTAAAAAGTGTGCCAGGTGTTGTCGTGACAGGTGGTGGTGATACTACCGACATTAGTATCCGTGGTATGGGTTCTAAATACACTTTGATACTGGTCGACGGTAAACGTCAAAGCACGCGTGAAACTCGTCCAAATAGTGACGGTCCTGGTATCGAACAAGGTTGGTTACCTCCTCTTCAAGCGATTGAGCGAATCGAAGTTATTCGTGGCCCAATGTCGACGCTTTACGGTTCTGATGCGATTGGTGGTGTGATTAACGTCATCACACGAAAAGATGCGCTAGAGTGGACGGGTAATGTTCAACTGGGCACGGTAATACAAGAGAATAGCCGCTCAGGTGGAGAGCAGAGCGCGAATTTTTTCGTTAATGGTCCGTTGGCTGAAAATTTATCTCTCCAAGTATATGGTCAGTACACAACCAGAGAAGAAGATGACATCGAATACGGTTATGAAGATAAAGATATGCAGAGTATCTCTTCAAAGCTGACTTACCAGATTAATGAGCGCCACTCGGTGCAATTAGAAGGTGGCACCTCGGCACAAAGTCGTCGTGGTAATGTGGGCCTTTCAGTGCCGACCACTGGGTGTCGTGGTGGGTGTGAAGATTCACTGAATGAATATCGTCGTAATTACGTAACGGTAAGCCACAACGGTGATTGGGATTCGGTGGGAATTTCAGATACTTACTTACAGCGAGAAGAGAGCGAGAACAAATCTCGTGAGATGACGATCACCAACACCACGTTCAAATCGAGCTTGGTGACTGGTATTGGAAACCATACGTTGACGACGGGTGTGGACGCTACTCATGCAGAGCTTGAGGATTTCACCTCCAACAAAGCGTCATCGAAGACTGAAACATCGAATACGCAGTGGGCTGTTTTCATTGAAGATGAATGGAGAATTGCTGATCCGTTTAGCGTTACGCTTGGCGGCCGTCTAGATCATGACGAAAACTATGGCGCGCACTTTAGTCCGCGTGTCTATGGTGTATGGCGAGTTGACCCGTCTTGGACTGTGAAAGGCGGTGTGGCAACAGGTTTCCGTTCTCCGCAATTACGTGAAATTACTCCTGGTTGGGCGCAAGTCAGTGGCGGCGGTAATATCTACGGTAACCCAGACCTTGACCCTGAAACGTCGCTAAACAAAGAAATCAGTGTCTTGTATCAAGGTGACTCTGGTTTAGATGTCTCTTTGACTGCGTTCCATAATGAGTTCAAAGACAAGATCACACGTGTTGTTTGTCCAGATACCATCTGTACAGATGGACCAAACCAATGGGGTGCAGATCCAACGTACCGCATTAACGTGGACGAAGCGGTCACACAAGGTATTGAAGCGACCTTAGCATCGCCGTTAACGGAAACCATTTACCTTAGCTCGAGCTACACATTTACCGACTCAGAGCAAAAAACAGGTGAATACAAAGGCATGCCGCTGCAGCAGTTACCAAAGCATCTGTTTAATGTGGATGTGACTTGGCAAACGACAACGGATCTAGAGAGCTGGGCGAAAGTCACGTACCGAGGTAAAGAAATGGATCCGGTTACTGGCCCATCAAGAAACAGTATCGTAGAACCAGCTTATACCTTTGTGGACGCCGGTGTGACATACCAGTTAACCGACAATACTCGTATTAAAGGCGCTATCTATAACTTGCTGGACGAGGAAATCAGTTACGAAGAATACGGATATATTGAAGATGGTCGTCGCTACTGGTTAGGTTTAGACGTCGCATTTTAATTATCTATCGTTGTAATAAGGTCGAGCATAGTCTCGACCTTTTTTAATCCTGCTTTACTGTGATTCAACAGGTGCGTTTGTCAGCCTGATCAGGTAATATCTGTGACACGAAATTTTTGGTAGGGCGAAGGATAAATGCTAAAGGTTGCGATCAATGGATTTGGACGTATAGGTCGTAATGTTCTGCGAGCGGTGTATGAAAGCGGAAAACACCAGCAGATCAAGGTTGTGGCGGTAAACGAACTAGCACAGCCAGAGGCGATGGCACACCTACTGCAATATGACACCAGTCATGGTCGCTTTGGTAAAAAAATTTCCCATGACCAAGAACATTTGCATGTTCATCATGACAGCGGTGAATATGATTCCATTCGCATTCTCCATCTCTCCGAAATCGAATTACTTCCTTGGCGTGATTTAGAAGTTGATATCGTCTTGGATTGCACTGGCGTATTTGGTTCGCAAGCGGATGGGCAAGCGCATATAGAAGCTGGCGCTAAGAAAGTACTGTTTTCGCACCCGGGCGCAAACGACCTAGATAATACGATTATCTATGGCGTGAACCACGAAACTCTGAAAGACGAGCACCGTGTTGTCTCCAATGGCTCTTGCACCACCAACTGTATCGTTCCCATCATTAAAGTATTAGACGAAGCCTTCGGCATAGAGTCTGGCACCATTACCACAATTCATTCGTCCATGAACGATCAACAAGTAATTGATGCGTATCATAACGACTTACGCCGTACCCGCGCTGCAAGCCAATCTATTATTCCGGTGGACACTAAGTTGCATAAGGGGATTGAAAGAATCTTCCCGAAATTTTCCAACAAATTCGAAGCAATTTCTGTTCGTGTTCCAACGGTTAACGTCACTGCAATGGATTTAAGTGTCACAATTAGTACAAATGTGAAAGTTAATGACGTAAATCAAACCATTGTTAACGCATCTCAGTGTACATTACGTAACATTGTTGACTATACTGAATCGCCACTCGTTTCCATCGACTTTAACCACGACCCCCATAGTGCGATTGTGGATGGAAGCCAGACTAGAGTGAGTAACGGGCAACTCGTAAAAATGCTCGTTTGGTGCGACAACGAATGGGGCTTTGCTAACCGGATGCTGGATACTGCCTTAGCAATGCAAGCTTCTTCGCAAGTGGAACAGTAATGACGAAGAAGTGATGGAGAATTTTTATTTCAAGCCTTGAAATAAATCCATAATATCTCCATATCTATAACCAGTTTGAAGAATTAACAGGCTTGGCAGGGTTGCCGAGTTTTCAAAAACTTTAATTATTAAATATTTGAGAGGACACATCATGTCTGTAATCAAGATGACTGACCTGGATCTTGCAGGTAAACGTGTATTTATCCGTGCTGACCTAAACGTGCCAGTAAAAGACGGTAAAGTAACTTCGGATGCACGTATCATCGCATCTCTTCCAACTATTAAGCACTGCCTAGAAGCAGGCGCTAAAGTAATGGTTACGTCTCACCTAGGTCGCCCAACTGAAGGTGAATACGCTGAAGAGTTCTCTCTACAACCAGTTGTTAACTACCTAAACGACGCACTAGATTGCGAAGTGAAGCTAGCAAAAGACTACCTAGATGGCCTAGAGCTAAATGCGGGTGAACTTGTTGTTCTTGAAAACGTTCGCTTCAACAAAGGCGAAAAGAAAAACGACGAAGAGCTATCTAAGAAATACGCAGCACTATGTGACGTATTCGTAATGGACGCATTCGGTACGGCTCACCGTGCTCAAGCATCTACTCACGGCGTTGGTATGCACGCAGACGTAGCATGTGCTGGTCCTCTACTAGCGAACGAACTAGAAGCGCTAGGCAAAGCAATGGACAAGCCAGCTCGTCCAATGGTTGCTATCGTAGGTGGTTCAAAAGTTTCTACTAAGCTAACGGTTCTTGAGTCTCTATCTAAAATCGCTGACCAACTCGTTGTTGGTGGTGGTATTGCTAACACATTCATCGCAGCTGCTGGCCACAACGTTGGTAAGTCTCTATACGAAGCAGACCTAGTTGAAACAGCTAAGAAGCTAATGGACGAGTGTGCAATTCCAGTAGCAACTGACGTTGCATGTGCGAAAGCATTCGACGAGAACGCAGAAGCTGAAATTAAGCACGTTTCTGAAGTACAAGACGACGACATGATCTTCGACCTTGGTCCAGATTCAACAGCTGAACTAGCTGAAATCCTTAAAAATGCTAAGACTATCCTATGGAATGGTCCAGTAGGCGTATTCGAATTCAAGAACTTCGAAGCAGGTACTAAAGGTATCTCTGAAGCTATCGCAGCTTCTGAAGGCTTCTCTGTTGCAGGCGGTGGTGACACGCTAGCAGCTATCGACAAGTTCGGTATCAAAGCGGATGTATCTTACATCTCTACTGGCGGTGGCGCTTTCCTTGAGTTCGTAGAAGGTAAAGTTCTTCCAGCAGTAGAAATGCTAGAAGCACGCGCTAAGTAATTAAAGCAAAGCGGGGGAGTGATTCTCCCGCTTTCTTGTTTGCTGCAACGTGTGAGGAACTCTGCTAGAATAGCCTCAGTTGTGAGCAAACGTTTGCAAGATTTTCAACTTAACAAGTTTTGTTTAAAAACGACAGATAAATAGGATTACATCCATGTCTAAGATCTTCGACTTCGTAAAACCAGGTGTTATCTCTGGCGATGACGTTCAGAAAGTATTTGAAGTTGCAAAAGAAAACAGCTTTGCACTTCCAGCAGTAAACTGTGTGGGTACTGACTCTGTAAACGCAGTACTTGAAGCAGCTGCAAAAGTTAAAGCTCCAGTTATCGTTCAGTTCTCTAACGGTGGCGCTGCTTTCTTTGCTGGTAAAGGTCTAAAACTTGAAGGTCAAGAAGCTCAAATCCTAGGTGCTGTTGCTGGTGCGAAATACGTTCACGCTGTAGCTGAAGCTTACGGTGTTCCAGTAATCCTACACACTGACCACGCAGCTAAGAAACTACTTCCTTGGATCGACGGTCTACTAGACGCTGGTGAAGAGTACTTCGCGCAAACTGGTAAGCCACTATTCTCTTCTCACATGATCGACCTTTCTGAAGAGTCTCTAGAAGAGAACATCGAAATTTCTGCTAAGTACCTAGAGCGCATGGCTAAAATGAACATGACTCTAGAAATCGAACTAGGTTGTACTGGTGGTGAAGAAGACGGCGTTGACAACTCTGATATGGATGCGTCTGAGCTATACACTTCTCCAGAAGACGTTGCATACGCATACGAGAAACTAAGCGCAATCAGCCACCGTTTCACTATCGCAGCATCTTTCGGTAACGTACACGGCGTATACAAGCCAGGTAACGTTGTACTAACTCCAACTATCCTACGTGATTCTCAAGCGCACGTTTCTGAGAAATTCGGTCTTCCAGCGAACTCTCTAAACTTCGTATTCCACGGCGGTTCAGGTTCTTCTCTAGAAGAAATCCGTGAATCTATCGGCTACGGTGTAATCAAAATGAACATCGATACTGATACACAGTGGGCTACTTGGGATGGTATCCGTAAGTTCGAAGCTGAAAACCACGATTACCTACAAGGTCAGATCGGTAACCCAACTGGTGAAGATGCACCAAACAAGAAGTACTACGATCCACGCGTATGGCTACGTGCAGGCCAAGCTTCAATGGTTACTCGTCTAGAGCAAGCATTTGCTGACCTTAACGCAGTTGACGTACTATAATCGTTACTGATTAAGTTACTTAAAAACCCGCTCTTTGAGCGGGTTTTTTTATGTCTATCACTTTCTTCCCTGCTGCTTTCTCCCGATATTTTTATGCGTTAGATTGTATTTGCTAGTGAGATATCTCACCTTTAACGTTTTTTTAAAGAAAACATGGGAATATCAGTCTTAAGAGTGGCGAAATCAGAGTGCATTGCGTAACCTGTAACAAGTCAGTGTCAGAAAGCTCTGATAAAGTCTTGTTTTGCATATCTTTGCGAAACTCTGACTTTGAAAAAAGTCAGAGTTGGGATATTGTGCCAAAAATCTGACACTGTTCAGTGGAGCAATAGGGATGTTGTTTTAGAAAAGAGCCTTTAAAAAACAAGGTTCATAAATTAACGGCAATTGGATTTATATCTCTTTATTTTTGAGGATAAGAATTATGGCAGGTGAATCGGTGGGTATCGATACCACTTTAACGGATGGTCTAACTCAGGCTGAAACTTGGCTGACAAACAATTCAGATCTACTGGTTCAGTACGGTGTGAACATTATCTCTGCGCTGCTTATTCTGTTTATCGGTAATCTTATCGTTAAGGCAGTCGCTGGTAGTGTTTCTAAAGTACTAGAAAAGAAAAACATGGATAAGGCCGTCGTTGAATTTATTCACGGTCTTGTTCGTTACTTGCTATTTGTAATCGTGCTAATCGCGGCTCTTGGTCGATTAGGAGTTCAAACCGCTTCTGTTGTTGCTGTGATTGGTGCGGCAGGTCTTGCTGTTGGTCTTGCACTACAAGGTTCGCTATCAAACTTTGCAGCAGGCGTACTTATTGTTGCGTTCCGTCCATTCAAATCAGGCGACTACGTAGAAATCGGTGGTGTAGCGGGTAGTGTTGAAGCAATTCAAATCTTCCAAACCGTTCTAAAAACACCAGATAACAAAATGGTTGTTGTGCCTAACTCTTCAGTTATCGGCGGTGCCATTACTAACTACTCTCGCCATGCGACACGACGTGTCGACCTAGTGATTGGTGTTTCATACAAAGCAGACCTTAAACTAACCAAGAAAGTGATTCGTGAGACGCTAGAGAAAGATCCACGTATCTTGAAAGACCCAGATATCACAATTGGTGTACTTACGTTAGCAGACTCTTCAGTTAACTTTGTGGTTCGTCCATGGGTGAAAACTGCAGATTACTGGGGCGTATACTTTGATGCAATGCAAGGTATTAAAGAAGCATTGGATGAAAATGGTATCGAGATTCCATTCCCACAAATGGATGTTCACCTGAACAAAGTCGACGCTTAATCAAAAGCAGTCGATATTCAAAAGCGAGGCCAATAGGCCTCGCTTTTTTATATTTCGTAAAGGGTGTGATGACCAGCAAGTAAGAGGCGTTTTAGATGTTTACCTGCAAATCCAAATGTGAACTCAGGTAAGCCAGGCGTATAGAGCAACTCTTGATGTTGATAGAGATTGGTATCAACAATGATAGTGATGTATTCCGGTAAGCCTATTGGGCAAACCGCGCCGGGTACGCAACCTAACACTTCGACCATTTCATCGTCATTACAAATAGAGGGACGTTTACCTGTAATCGCTTTAATCTGCTTGGCATCGAGGCGCGAGTCCTTATCTGTCAGATAAACCGCGTAACCTTGTCCTTTGAGGGTTAAAAAGAGGCTTTTGGTATGCGTACCCGTCCAACCAAGCTCTCTCGCAATGCGTATATCTGTCTCAAAGTCTAAGATGGCTTCGTGCTGCCATTCCCGAAAAGGAATAGAGAGCGCGTTGAATCGCTCTCTATTGTTGTTATAAATACGTTTTAGTGACTCCATGTCTTTGCTGCCTTACTACCTGGTGATTACCAATACTTATCAATAAGCTCACTCGCTAAGATATATGCGATTGTGAACATCATCATTGCGATTGCAATGTCGATGGTTTTTTTCACTTTTGGTTTAGAGAGTGTTGGACCTAGTTTGGCTGCTCCTATCGATAAAGTGTAGAACCAAACAAAGGAAGCCATAATCGTACCTAGTGCAAAAGCAATGCGATCATGGCCTTCAAATTGTCCACCGATCGAACCTAGAATAACGACAGTATCTAAATATAAGTGCGGATTAAGCACAGTGACGGCTAACGCACCTAGAATAACCGTTCGACGACCTCGAGCTACGATCTCCCCTTTTGATTCCGATTCACTCTCTGGCTTAAAAGCACTTTTTAGTGAGAGCAGTCCATAGAAGCTCAAGAAAGCAATACCACCAAGTGTCACCGACGTCAGTAAGATTTCATTTTGAGACAGAATTGCACCACCACCAAAAATACCTAGAGAGATGAAAATCATATCTAGCACGCTACAAATAGTGGCGGTTGTTAGGTGGTGGTTACGCTTTATGCCTTGATTCAAAACATACGCATTTTGCGCGCCGATCGGAATGATCATTGATGCTCCTAAACCAAAACCTTGCAATAGAACCCACAAGCTCACACTTCACCTCACTTCAAAATAACAAATACATTTACAGAAAAGGGAAAGATAAAGCGTTTATCTAAATAAGTATAATTAATGATTTTAATCTTACATTAGATAGACTAATTTAACGGGAGGCGTTTGATCAAGAGTGAGAGGAAAGGTATGCGAGGGTTAGATTACAAATGGATTGAGGCATTAGACGCTATAGTTTATCAGGGTAGCTTTGAGCGTGCTGCCGAGCATTTATTTGTTTCTCAATCCGCCATTTCTCAACGTATCAAGCAGTTAGAGAAGTTTCTCGCGCAGCCTGTTTTAATTCGAAGCCAGCCACCTAAGCCAACGCCAATTGGTAAAAAATTGTTGGGTCTTTATCGGCGAGTACGCTTGCTAGAGCATGAAATTCTCCCCGAACTAAAAAATGATACCAGTACGCGACCTGTGCAACTCTCTTTAGCGACTAATGCAGATAGCCTTGCAACATGGCTACTGCCAGCGCTGCAAAATGTTATGAAGCAGCGTCAAGTTGAACTAAAACTGACTATCTATGGTGAATACCGCTCTATTGAAAAACTCAAAAGTGGCGAAGTGACAGGAGCGATCAGCTTGGAGTCCCAGCCAATCCCCGGATGCAGAGCAGACTATTTAGGTCGCATCGATTATGTTTGTGTCGCGAGCCCAGAGTTCTATCAGCGTTATTTTTCTAAAGGCGTAAATAATCAGACATTGGCAAAAGCACCGGCCGTTTCATATGACCAATATGATGATCTACATAAAACATTTCTTACCGAGCATTTTAACGTCAATCCTGACAGCGTTATTCATCACAACATCAGTAGTTCTGAAGCGTTTCTAAAAGTGGCGTTAGCTGGTGTTGCTTATTGCTTGATCCCCCGCTTGCAAATTACCGACGAATTAGACAGAGGTGTGTTGGTTGATGTGACTCCAGGTTTTTTAATGTCCCATCGGATTTATTGGCACCACTGGCAGTTAGAAACTGGGGTATTACAAGAAATCTCACACGCGATAGTGGGGTATGCGCAGCAGCATCTACCTCAATAAGTTTGTCAGAGCTGCATATCGTTAACTTAGTGTGTTTTGTTTAAAAATTACGCCAATGTTACATAGTCAAAGTTGTGTTAGAAGTCACTATGGGTGCTTGGATAATCGGCGGAAGTTTCTATTATGAAACCACACGCTTTCTCAGCCATGATAGTGATGTTGGAATCTGAGATTAAGTACTTAATTTTGTATGGATGGATTTATTGAATGAAATTGTATTCATTTTTGCTGGCTTCAGCACTCAGCCTTACCAGTGCTTCAGTTTTGGCGAATACGCCAGAGTTTGCTCATGTTACGACAACGGGGTATGGCGAAGTGACGGCCACACCTGATATGGCTACGTTTTCTGTAAAAGTAGTCGATACGACAATGACGGCCGAACAAGCGAAATTGTCCGTAGATAAAACCGTTGAAGAGTTTCTAAAAAGCTTATCGGATGCCGGCTTGTCAAAAGACAATATTACTAGCTCGAATTTATACCTTGCTCCTCAGTACCATTACCCTAAATCAGGAAAAGCAGAACTTGTTGGGTATCGAGCATCTCGCAGTATTGATGTCACGGTGACGGAGCTGAAAAACCTTAACCAATACCTAGATATGGCGTTAGAAGCGGGAATTAATCAGGTTGATAATATTCAACTTAAGGTAAGCAACCAAGCCGAGTATCAGCAAAAGGCACGAATGGCTGCGATTAAGGACGCAAGAGAAAAAGCAGGGTCATTAGCGACTGGTTTTGAGAAAAAGTTGGGCGATGTATGGCAGATCAATTACAGACAGATGCACGTTCAGCCTGTGTTAATGCGTTCAATGGCGATGGATAGTAAAGAAGGAGCGAATAGCTACCAAGATTCAACCATGATCATTCGCGATCAAGTCGATGTCATTTATAAGCTAAAGTAAGGCTTAGCAAACAGTAAAAAGCAAAAGGCAGGGAGTTACAACCCCTGCCTTTGTCGTTTCTGTTTCACTGTTTAGTGAAGGATACGAGCACGGATTGTGCCTTCAATGTTTTTGAGCTTTGTTAGAGCTTCTTCTGCTCGTTCAGTTTCAACGTCGATCACTACGTAGCCTATTTCAGCGGCTGTTTGTAGGTACTGCGCGGCAATGTTAATGCCTTCTTCAGCAAAGATGGTGTTGATCTGAGTTAGAATACCAGGACGGTTCTTGTGAATATGAAGCAGACGAGAGCACTCACCACTGTGTTCTGGCAATGACACTTCAGGGAAGTTTACGCTTGAAAGTGTCGAGCCGTTATCAGAGTACTTAGCCAGTTTGCCCGCCACTTCTAAGCCGATATTCTCTTGTGCTTCTTGCGTTGAACCACCAACGTGTGGAGTGAGAATGACGTTATCGAATTTTTGTAAAGGAGACTCGAACGGGTCAGCATTTGTTTTTGGTTCAGTTGGGAATACATCAATTGCAGCGCCGGCAAGGTGACCAGCTTCTAAGCTATGGCAAAGTGCAGGAATATCCACAACGGTGCCACGTGCCGCGTTGATAAAGATGGAACCTGGTTTCATTCGAGCAAATTCAGCTTCACCCATCATGTTTTTCGTTTCCGGTGTTTCGGGAACGTGCAAAGAAATCACATCACATTTGTTCAATAGTTCACTCATGGTATGTACTTGCGTCGCATTACCAAGGGACAGTTTGTTCTCAATATCGTAGTAGTAAACGCGCATACCTAAGTTTTCGGCAATAATACCAAGCTGCGTACCAATGTGACCGTATCCGATAATGCCAAGGCACTTACCACGAGCTTCGTAAGAGTTGTCTGCACTTTTCTTCCAAATACCGCGATGTGCAAGAGCATTCTTTTCAGGAATACCACGCACTAGTAAAAGGATTTGCCCAAGTACAAGCTCTGCCACGCTTCGAGTGTTAGAGAATGGTGCATTAAAGACAGGAATACCGCGTTTTGCTGCTGCGTCTAGGTTTACTTGGTTAGTGCCAATACAAAAACAGCCAATTGCAACCAGCTTGTTCGCCGCATTGATTACCTCTTCGGATAGGTTCGTACGGGAGCGGATACCAATGAAGTGCACGTCTTTTACCGCTTCAATTAGTTCTTCTTCCGGAAGGGAACCTTTATGGTATTCAATGTTGGTATAACCAGCTGCTTGAAGAACTTCAACTGAAGAAGGGTGGAGTCCCTCTAACAAGAGGATCTTAATCTTTTCTTTTTCCAGTGAAACTTTGGCCATTTTTTCTCGTCCTTAAAATGGAAAGGTGGGCTAATGTGGCGCACATTGGGCAAAACTATTAAAAAGGGGATAATTAACAGTTTTGTAGGAAGACAAACGTTTCCCTGTGCGTCTTCTGTTCAATAAAGTAACAAAAAAAAATTGCTTTGGGTAAGAAAATTACGGAATAAGAGATAATTTTCTTATAGAAAGGAATAAAAAACGGTGCCTTGCAGCACCGTATGTAATGAAATAACAGAAAAGTGAACCAGATAGGTTCATTTTAGGCTGTTATTTACTCTTCAATTTTTGTACCTTCTGGTGTGCCAGTGATCACTACGTCTGCACCACGATGAGCAAAAAGACCCACAGTCACCACACCAGCGATGCCGTTTATTTTGTCTTCCATTTCTTTCGGGTTGGTAATTTGCATATTGTGCACATCCAGAATCACGTTGCCGTTGTCAGTCACAACGCCTTCACGGTAAGCTGGATCACCACCTAGTTTTACCAATTCACGAGCCACGTAAGAGCGTGCCATTGGGATTACTTCAACAGGCAATGGGAACTGGCCAAGTACGTCAACTGCTTTAGTGCCGTCAACGATACATACGAACTTATCAGAGATTGCTGCGAGTATTTTCTCACGAGTCAGAGCCGCGCCGCCGCCTTTGATCATTTCACGTGCTGGGTTGATCTCATCTGCGCCATCAACATACACATCCAGCTTCATTACATCGTTACACTCGTATACTTCAATACCAAGCTCTTTAAGGCGCTCAGTTGAAGCGACAGAGCTAGACACTGCACCTTTAATATCATCTTTGATAGTGCCTAGTGCATCGATGAAGTGATTCACGGTAGAGCCAGTACCAACACCGACAATGCTGCCTTTCTCAACATATTTTAGTGCTGCCCAACCAGCCGCTTTTTTCATTTCATCTTGAGTCATGCCAATCTCCTGAATAGATGTTCGTTAACGTTTGCGGGCGTGATTATAGCGGCTTACTTGTCACTTTCCCATTGCCATATTTGGCTTGGGGTCACGATCTTAGGTAATGGAATGTCCCAGCTTTCAATTGGTAAGCGTTCTACATGTTGGCAGTCATGAGCGATACCAACAGGTTTAGCTCCCTCTCCAGTTATAAACCAACGTGACAGAGTACGATCGTAGTACCCTCCGCCCATGCCTAAGCGGTGTCCGATGCTGTCGAACCCAACTAAAGGCGTGCAGATTAAATCAAGCTGGCGAACGGGTTTGAGGTGTCTGATATCGAGCTTGGGCTCTAAGATGCCGTACTTGTTGTAGACGAGCTGTTCATCACTTATATACTGAAGAAACAGTAACTGACCTTTAGAAAAGGGATGGATGACGGGCAGATAAACCGATTTTCCCTGTTGCCATAACCATTCAATGAGCGGTTTAGTATCAAGCTCACCGTCTGCAGAAAGGTAGATGGCAATATGTTGCGCCTGCTCGATTTCAGGAAGTTGGGAAAATTGAGTAATAAGGTCGATTCCCGCTTGGTATTGTGTATCACTGCACAGAGCGTTGCGCTTTTCACGAATCAGTTTGCGGAAGTCTTGTCGAGAGAGGTCTGACATAGAGAGAATACCCCAGGGTGCCGTTGAGGATTGTGGCCCTTGAACCAGCTGGTTCAAGGCGGATCAGCAATGACAACCGTAGGCTTCTCGGTGCATGCCGAGCTTGCTCAATAGTTACCAAATACTAACCCTTAGGTATTGCTTATCGGCTCAGGGACTTAAATCCTGCTGACGCACACCCCAGGGTAAATTTTGTATTTACTGCTGTCCTTGCGTAACTTTGCTTAGTGCGTTCTCTAAAGACGCGGTGAGCTTTTCCATTCGCTCAGTAATTTCTTGCTGTTGACCATTGGATTCGTATGACTTGGTGTGCAACTCATAGCAAATATTCAATGCAGCAAAGGTCAGCAGTTGGATTTCATTGGTTACCTTAGTACGTTCGCTCATTTCTTTCAATCGGCGATCAAGATCTTTTGCCGCTGCAACAAGAGACTCTTCTTGTCCTGTCGGACAATTCACACGTGTAAGTTTGCCTAATATTTCAACGTCGATCGCTTGATTGCTCATGATGAATAAACTCTATATTCGCGCTATCTAAGGTGTTGCTTCATACAACTACCGAGGAGCAAACTATAGGAAAACCGCTATTAAGATTCAAGCATTTCCCATCACAGAAAGAGAAATGATGACGAGATCACACAGGAATTGGGCAAATTGAACAAATGCTGTCCAAAATTGAATTTGATAGCCGTTTCAGACCACTAACCTTGATGGTAGGATATACCAATACATTATTACGCAAGAATGAGCCAAGTTATGAGTGAAATCACCCTTCCTGAATACCAATCTATTGCTGCTGAACTGCAATCGGCAAGCCTGGCTGTGACACCGGCGGAGTTACATGGCTTATTTGTTGGCATGTTAAGTGGTGGATTGGCGATCAATGATCAAACTTGGCAGCCGATTCTTTTTGACTACACCAATGATGGGATGGGGTGGCCCTCGACAGCACTCACTTTTGCTCAGAGCATATTCAACGTTACTGTTAATGAGCTTACTGGCACATCAATGGAGCTGTCTTTACTATTGCCAGATGAGCCGGGCGAAGAAGGCTTATTCGCATTAGCCGACAGTGTGTCCGACTTTGTAAACCACTTTATTTCTGGGCTAGGTCTAGCAGGCGTTGCGCTTAACAAAGCATCTGATGACGCTAAAGAAGCACTGGCTGATCTAGAAGAGATTGCCAAATTAGGCATTGATGAAGATGACGATCTTGGTGAACAAGCGCAATTGCTAGAGCAAGTGATTGAGCACATCAAAGCTTGCGTACTAACGATTCATGCTGAATTTGGTGTTCGTCCTGAAAGCAGCGACAAAAAACCTACTATTCACTAATCGTAGACCGTCCAGAGGTTAGTATGAAGCAATATGATGTAGTCATTGCTGGTGGTGCCATGGCTGGTGCAACGTTAGCATTGGCGATTGACCATTTGTCTCAGGGAAAGCTCCGCATTGCCGTCGTTGAGCCTTTTAAAGCACAATCAGATATGCACCCTGGTTTTGACTCTCGCTCAATCGCATTGTCTTACGGTACTGTCAATCTGTTGCGTCAACTACAGCTCTGGACGTCAGTAGAACCGTTTGTCACACCCATTGAACATATCCACGTTTCTGACCGTTCTCATGCTGGGATGACGGAGATTACCAAGCAAGAGGTTGGGGTTGAAGCTCTAGGGTATGTTGTAGAATTAGCCGATGTTGGGCGTGTATATCAAGAATTATTAGACAGTAGCGAGTCAATTACGCTGTTTTGTCCTGACTCCGTTACCGATATCGAGCGCGAGCAAAACTGTACCCATGTGACGTTGAAAAGTGGTGAGCAACTTGAAGCAAAACTGCTGGTGGCTGCAGATGGTGCTGTTTCGACCTGTTGTCAGAAAATTGGTCTAGAACTTTCTGAGCAAGATTTTGAACAAGTGGCTGTCATTGCCAATATTGTGACTCAAGAACCTCATCAAGGTAGAGCCTTTGAACGTTTTACTGAGAATGGCCCAGTTGCTTTATTGCCAATGAGTGACAATCGAATGTCCTTAGTTTGGTGTTTGCACCCTGAAGAAGCCCAAGCCGTTCTTGAGTTATCTGATCAAGCATTTCTCCAGCGTTTACAGAACGATTTTGGTTGGCGTTTAGGCGCGATGAAAAAAGTGGGGCGCCGTGCAAGTTACCCATTGCTTCTTCGCCATCGAAAGCAAAATATTTCACATCGCTTTGCGATTGTTGGAAATGCGGCGCAAACGCTGCACCCGATAGCTGGACAAGGCTTTAATCTCGGTATTCGCGATGTAGTCTCACTAGCAGAAGAAATTGTGCAGCAAAGTGAGGATGTGGGTCTTTATCAAGGCCTGATGCGCTTTAGTCAACGTAGAGAAGCAGATCGAAGCGAAACTATTTGGCTAACCAGTGCCTTAGTGCATGTTTTTTCAAATGATTTACCCGCGATGCGAATTGGCCGAAATACTGCCTTAGCAGCGATGGATAACCTTTCTATTTTTAAGCAGCCGCTACTACGCCATACACTTGGCTTGGTAAAACGATGAACGGCCGCACTGAATTAGGTAATAAAAAGCAATGATGCAAAGTGTAGATATCGCCATCATCGGCGGAGGGATGGTTGGGTTGGCACTTGCTGCCGCGTTCAAAGACAGTGATCTGCGTGTCGCCGTTATTGAAGGTAAAGTGCCAGATGATTCGTTGAAAGAATTACCCGATGTTCGTGTGTCTGCGCTGAGCCGCTCTAGTGAGACGATTTTGCGTAAACTTGGTGCTTGGCAGGGCATAGAACAGCGCCGAGCTTCACCTTACCATGGCATGGAAGTATGGGAACAAGATAGCTTTGCCAGCATTGAATTTAATGCACAAAGTATGGCACAACCTGATTTAGGGCATATTGTTGAGAATCGTGTGATTCAACTTGCGCTGCTTGAACAAGTCCAAAAGCTCGATAACGTCACTATGTTTATGCCTGCACGTTGCGCGACTCTCGCGGTCGGTGAGCAAGAAAGCTGGCTGACGCTCGATAATGGCCAAGCCATGACCGCTAAATTAGTGGTCGGAGCCGATGGGGCGAATTCGTGGCTTCGCCATCAAATGGATATTCCATTAACGCATTGGGACTATGGTCATCATGCTTTGGTCGCGAATGTCAAAACTGCTATGCCACACAACAGCATTGCGCGCCAGATATTTACTCCTCACGGACCGTTGGCATTTTTGCCAATGTCGCAACCAGATATGTGCTCTATTGTTTGGTCCACGGAGCCAAATCGAGCAGAGCAGTTAGTGGCGATGAGTGAACATGATTTCAATAAAGCGTTGACGAGTGAGTTTGATGCTCGACTTGGTCTATGTGAAGTAGTGGGAGAGCGTGCTGCGTTTCCTTTGAAAATGCGCTATGCGCGAGATTTTGTTGTCGAGCGAGTCGCGCTGGTTGGTGATGCGGCCCATACCATTCACCCATTAGCGGGGCAGGGTGTGAATTTAGGTTTATTAGATGCGGCCAGTCTTGCTCAAGAAGTATTAGCACTTTGGAAGCAGGGTCAAGATATCGGCAGTAAACGCAACCTAAGAAGCTACGAGCGTTGGCGAAAAGCGGAAGCGGCAAAGATGATCGCTACTATGCAAGGGTTTCGAGATTTGTTCTCTGGCGAGAACCCTGCTAAGAAGCTTGTTCGTGGCATTGGCTTGAGTTTAGCGGGGCAACTGCCGGGAGCGAAAGATGAGATCATGAAGCGCGCGCTTGGTTTAAAGGGACACTTGCCGGATCTGGCGCGTCAGTAAGTGCAAAGCGAACTTCAAATACACAAAAGGCTGGTTAATCCAGCCTTTGTTTTATCAACATTTTGCTAAGCATATGCGCATCGGAGTTTCATTATTTCTTGATTGATCTCTTTGACCGCTCGGAAATGGCGTTGCTCTGCTTTCTCCGGCAGTATTAACTTACCGTTATCAAACTCGAATCTACCGACCCCGTAAATATAAATTCTTCCTTTAAAAAGACGACTTATATGTTTAGCAATCATACTTGGTGTATAGCGCTTAAACAGTCTCATATTTACTTTCCTTTTATCTAACCTAGCCTAGGTATTCTACGTTCTGGACGCGAAAATTATTGTGACAGCAATAGTATTAAATACAGATGTAGGGTGTTGCGTCAGAGAATTGTGTTGTCTTAGACAATTTGACAGTGTCATCTCTTAAATAGCGTGAGGATTACCCCAAAAATAACCTCTCTAAAGGAACCCTTACGCCAATACACTCCTTTTTACGTGACGCATTAAGCAATAGTTTTGTTACAGAATTAAGAATAGAACGAAAACGGTTGTTTGCTAGTTGTTTCTATTAAGGTCGTGCTTCGCGTAACACACTTTACGTTCTAACGATTAGAGGAAATGAAAGAGAAAAAGTTCCACGTAAAAAAAAGCCCGCTTCAGCGGGCGAATAGTCACAGATGCATTACACAAAAGTGGATAACTAACTGCATGAATGCTGTCACTCAGCTAGCTGACTCACTTTATATTGGTTAAGTGCTTGTTTGAAACTTAACCAACAAATTCAGCATATACGAGTTTTATCTTTGTGACTATTTATGTTTTATATGTGATTAAAAATTCTCATGTCTATTTTTGTAGATATGAGCGAGATCACGCAGTGATAGAAACACTACGTGTCATTACATTGTTTTTAGACGATTAACGACAGATCTCAGCTACGGTCGGCTGGCACAATTGGATAAGATCTTGAATAGAAAGCGCCAGCCCAGCCATTCGATCGCCACTGCTGATCGTGACTTCCTGTTCTTCTAGTAAGCTAGGGTCGAACACGATTGGCATATGACGTTTGAGTAGCAGAGGAGTGACAGTACCAATTTTGTAACCAGTGATGGACTCAACATCGGCTTGATCAACACAAGTCATCCGGCGATATTTCAGTAACGAGCGCACTTTTTTGGGATCAACGCTACGATCACCTGGCGCACAGGCGAGTGCATATTGATTACCCATGTCTCGTAGCAAGATTGCTTTCACCATTTGAGAGGGGCGAATGCCGCGTTGGTGCGCGGCATCCTCAATGGTGGTTGCTGGTCTTTGATGCGGTAACAGACGAAACGGAATGTGTTGGTCTGTGAGAAATTGCATCAAAGGAGTATTGATTGTATTACTCATCATCAAGACTGTAAGGCAGTGATTCGATTGTCCATTCACATTCTGGTTGCGCAACCAAACGAAGACGAGTGTCCTCATCGAGATTATTAGGCAGTACGATCAGGCCAATCGCGTGATTGTCACTGAACTGGTAGTGATTTAATAAAGCACCTACTGAACGCCAGTTTTCACCTACGCTGCGTTCGAGCTCAATTGGTTCGTCACTGAATGGAGCAGAAGTTGCACCTTTTACGATATACATCGCACGTTTATTGGTACCGCGATACTTCGCTCGTGCTACCGTTTCTTGTCCCGTGTAGCAGCCCTTTGTGAAGCTTATGCCTCCTAAAGCTTGCACGTTAAGTGCTTGTGGAATGTGAGCATTCTGCGCGGATGCAGAGACAAATGGTAAACCTGCCTCAATATCGAAACGATTCCAAAGCTCATTTGTCGTAAAGACAGCGTCGGTAGTTTCAACGATTTGCTGTGCTTCTGGCGCACTTAATATCAGTAACCAGCGATCTTGTGCAACTTGCACTGCTGTGCCACCGTCAACTGGGCGAACGCTGCCAGTTGTCTTGCTCATTGTTGAAATGAATTCGTCGGCTTTGACGCCAGCAACACCTAAGATAACGTCATCAGAAGCTTCAATCGTTACTTTAGAGAAAATAGCGTATTTCTTTATTTCATTAAGTTCTACGTCAATCGCCGATTTTGGTTGGATCATGCCGTAGCCATCATGATGATGGAAAAGGCGGAACACGCTCCACACTTTTCCTTTCGCATCACAATGTGCGCCCAGTGTTGATTGGTCTTGTTCTAAAGAAACAACATCGCAGGTAACCTGACCTTGTAAGTATGATTTTTTATCATCACCGATCATGGTGATCATGCCGAAGTTATCCAGCAGTGAGATAGATAACTCTGGAAGTACGTCTTGAGTTGAGAGAGGTAATGCTGAAAAACGAGTTTGCCATTCCATAATTACAATGCCTTTTGAAGATATTTTTCCGCTATGTTATACCCAAATAACCTTGAGATACTAGGGGAGCGATTTACGAATCAACATTTGTCTGCTTTCACTATCGTATTGTGACCCGCACACTAGTGACGTAGCACATCCCTTGTTACACTCCGCACTAACAACAAGACATCTATGAAGGAATAGTGAATGTACACTCCGGAAGAAAAAGCGCGTATTAAATGGGCTTGTCGTCGAGGCATGCTTGAGCTTGACGTAGTAATTATGCCGTTTTTTGAAGAGTGCTTTGATACTCTGAGTGAACAAGAGCAGCGTGACTTTGTTTCTTTACTTGAATGCGATGATCCTGATCTGTTTACTTGGGTAATGGGGCATGGCCGTAGCGAAAATTTAGGTCATGCAGCAATGGTTGATAAAATTGTCGCCCATAACCTCAGCAAAGTTCGTTAATTTTACTGCTTCTCCCTCTCTGACTGCCCGAGTCTTCAATGTTGTACTTTTCTTATTGATGACTTGGGCTGTTATCCTCTCTAGCATTCCGCTCGTATTATCGACTTATTTGTTATTACTGATTGTTAAGGCTCTCTCAAGCCAAGGCCTTGTTCAACCTACAAGTCATGGGCATTGGTATGTGCACTGCGATGGCTCGGTTAGGTTGGATGCCCTTGAGTGTGGCGAATGCTCGGAAGATATTGAGTCCGAAAAGGGTCATTTACAGCGAGTCGATACATCGGCATCACCATTCAAGATAACATTCCAATTGCAATCTGGCCGTGTTGTTACGATTTGGCGTGATAGCTGTGACGATGAGCAGTATCGTCAACTATCTTTGGTATTACGCCAATGGGAAATGAAACAGGGAGCTAATGCTCCCTGCTGATGTAATAGTTTACTTGGTAAAGTTAAAGCTGTTTAGCTGGAACCAAAATCGTTGGGCCGCTGTTTTCCAGTTGGTTCGGATAGTCAAGCGTGTAGTGCAAACCTCGACTCTCTTTACGCTGCATCGCACAACGAACCATCAACTCTGCTACTTGTAAAAGGTTACGCAGTTCTAATAAGTTGTTCGACACTCGGAAATTGCTGTAGTACTCGTGTGTTTCTTGTTGCAACAGTTGGATACGGCGTAAGGCGCGCTCTAAACGCTTGTCAGTTCGCACAATGCCCATGTAGTCCCACATAAACAGACGAAGCTCGTGCCAGTTGTGCTGAATGATCACTTCTTCATCACTATTGGTTACTTTACTTTCATCCCAACATGGCACCTGTGAGGGTAGCTCAACGTTAGTGTGATGTTTTAGAATATCTTTTGCCGCAGACCAAGCATAAACCACGCATTCGAGAAGTGAGTTTGATGCCATGCGGTTAGCACCGTGCAGCCCGGTGTAGCTAACTTCACCAATCGCATACAAATTTTTCAGATCGGTGCAGCCATTTCTATCCACCATGACACCGCCACAAGTGTAGTGTGCAGCAGGTACGATTGGGATTGGCTCTTTAGTCATGTCAATGCCCAAGTCCATCAAACGTGAATAAATGGTAGGGAAGTGTTTCGTAATAAAGTCAGCAGGCTTATGACTGATGTCGAGATACATACAGTCGGCGCCTAAACGCTTCATTTCGAAGTCGATAGCACGAGCCACGACGTCACGCGGAGCAAGCTCTTTACGTTCATCGAAATCTGGCATAAAGCGAGAACCATCTGGACGACGCAGGTAAGCACCTTCGCCACGTAACGCTTCAGTTAGCAAGAAGTTACGTGCTTCTGGGTGATATAAACACGTCGGATGGAACTGGTTAAATTCCATATTAGCCACACGACACCCTGCACGCCAAGCAATCGCAATACCATCACCAGACGACACATCTGGGTTAGAGGTGTATTGATAAACCTTTGAAGCACCACCTGTAGCGAGAACCACAAATTTGGCTCGCACGGTTTCGACATGCTCTTCGTTGCGGTTCCAAATATAAGCACCGATAACTTTGTTTTTATCACCGCCAATTTTGTCTTCGGTGATTAAGTCCAGAGCATTGTGACGTTCGAGAACATGAATGTTTGGATGGTTATGAGCGTTATCTTGCAGGGAGGTTTGCATCGCCATACCTGTCGCATCTGCCGCGTGAAGAATACGACGACGGCTATGACCACCTTCACGAGTTAAGTGGTAGCGAGGTTCATCGTCAGAGTCATCTTCTTCACGATCAAATGGGACACCACCGTCAATCAACCACTGTACACACTCTTTTGAATGCTCAGCAATGAACCTTACGGTCTCCTCATCGCAAATACCATCCCCGGCGATTTGCGTGTCTTCAACGTGTGAATCAATGGTGTCTGACTCATCAAATACGGCAGCGATACCGCCTTGAGCATAGTAGGTCGCCCCTTCGCTGCGTGGTCCTTTACTCAGCACCATCACCTTACAGTGGTTAGCAACGCGCAAAGCCAACGACAAACCTGCCGCGCCACTCCCTACCACTAATACATCACACTCATGTTCACGATTTGTGTTCATATAACTTTTATAATCCCAAGCTAAGGTAACAAAGTTACCTTGTGTATTATTTGCACACCATGTGCATTCCATTATCGCGACATCTGTCGCTAAGGGCTAAGTTGGGAGACCTATCGACGTCCGTGTTACTGCGGTGACTGAGCCACTCTTCTTTTTCATGCAGAGCATGAGCATGCTTCCTAAGTTATAATTTGTAACGCGGTGTTCAGATAGCCATTAGCCATGCAAATGAAAAGTAATAGTTTGTCAATGCCATTGCTTTTCCATGCTCGACCCAGCACAATCTGGGACAGAGATCATTCATTATACCCATTTCCCTCCAAGATGCTCGCTTGTCAAACTTAGACTAAAGTCAGGCAGCGGTGGTCATTTGGGTACAGACATCACACTGTGAAAAAACAATGACAAAAAACTTGAGAAACCATGGAACTTTCTCATTCACGTTAGGGTCACAATAGTGCTCAAGTAAGCAGTGGTGTCAATACTACGTTTTGCATAATTAGTACCCATATCTGAGAAGAGTAGGGGCATAACAAATAGGAGTATCCGCTCGAATGAACGAGCAGCTGACCGATCAAGTATTGATTGAGCGAGTTCAGAATGGCGATAAGCAAGCATTCAACCTGTTGGTAACAAAGTACCAGAATAAGGTATGTAATCTTATTTCCAGATACGTTAGTAATCCTGGCGATGTACCAGATGTAGCACAAGAAGCGTTTATTAAAGCTTACCGAGCTATCCCTAGCTTTCGTGGGGAAAGTGCGTTTTATACGTGGCTGTATCGCATTGCAGTGAATACTGCGAAAAATCACATTGTTGCTCAAGGGCGTAGACCTCCAGCGACAGATGTCGATGCTGAAGATGCTGAATTTTACGAAACAGGTAGTGCACTTAAAGAAATATCGAACCCTGAGAACTTAACGTTGTCCAAAGAATTGCAACGGGTGGTGTTCAGTGCAATCGAAGCTTTACCTGAAGATTTAAAAACCGCAATGACATTACGAGAGCTCGATGGCTTGAGTTATGAAGAAATTGCAGAAGTGATGGATTGCCCGGTAGGAACGGTACGATCGCGTATCTTCCGTGCTCGTGAGGCGGTGGAAAAGAAAATCAGACCTCTTTTGCAACGCTAGTACAAGTAATAACTATGGTGAAAATAATGGCTGACAAAGAAAAACTTTCAGCTCTCATGGATGGAGAATTGGTCGATAAGGCTTTAATTCAAGAGTTAGAGCAAGACCAAGAGAGCCGTGATGCTTGGCAGAACTATCACCTGATTGGTGATGTGATGCGAGGCGAAGCGCCAGCAAAACCTGAGTGGAATATTGCTGAAAGCGTGGCGTTAGCGTTAGAAGATGAACCTGCACACCGTGCGTTTGATTCGCACAGTGCAAATGTTATCTCAATTGCGGATACGCCAAAAGAGTCGCAACCAGAACCGCAAAAAGCAAAACGTCAGTTGCCAGGTTGGTTGACGCAGTTTGGTCAAGTTGCTGTTGCTGCATGTGTATCGCTTGTTGTTATTTTAGGTGTACAGCAGCACGGTGGTAGCGATTCAATGTCGCCGCAAACAGATCAATTACCTGTATTGCAGACGGTTCCGTTTGCTGGCAGCGCAGAACCAGTGAGTTTGACTCGTGAGTCTGTAGAACGTTCTGTAGGCGAGGCAAATATGCAAGAGCAGCGCAAGCGTGTTCATGCTATGCTGCGAGACTACGAATTGCAGTTACGAATTAACAGTGATGCATCTCAACAAGATGCAAATCTGAATCCGGATATTGAATGAAAAAATTTCTGATCAGCGCTTGCGCTCTGTTCAGTATGATGTCTTCTCAAGCCTTTGCTGGTGATAAGCCAGCGGAGGCTTTATTGCATCAAATGAGCGAGGCGAGTAAGAATTTAAGTTACGAACTCTCTTATATCCTTATCAAAAAGAACAGCATTGAGCCGTTGCTGTATCGTCATGCCACGCATGGTGACGATCAATATGCTCATCTTGTCTACTTAAGTGGCCCAGTGCGTGAAGTGATTCGTCGCGGAACTGAAGTAAGTTATATCGAAACGGGTTTAGAACCGTTCACCATCGAGTCAGGTAAAATGGTCGCTCCGACTATGCCTATGCTCAACACCAATATCGATGAGCTAAACTTGTATTACGACTATGTAAAAGTGGGTAGAGCTCGTGAAGCTGGTGTGGCAACACAAGTGCTGCGTATTGTTCCTAAAGACGGTCTGCGCTATTCATACGTACTATGGATCGATGAAAAGAGTAAATTGCCGTTACGTGCCGACCTTGTGGACCGCGATGGTGAAATGCTTGAACAATATCGCACTATTTCTTACACGGTAAACCCAAAAATCGCAGAGTTAATGAGTGGCCTGCAAGATGTTCAATTACCTGCTGTTCTCACCATGCCAAAAGGCGATATTGGGACCAGTAATTGGCAGGTTGGTTGGATCCCTGAGGGTTTCGAGCCGAACGAGCTCAACCGCTATCGTATGGCCGTTACTAACCAAATGGTGGAGAGTCAGCTGTATTCTGATGGTCTGTTTAGCTTCTCTGTTTACGTAGCAAACAAAGATGAGCATTCGTTAAAAGGGCAGTTGGTTCGCCAAGGCAGAAGAACGCTACACAGTTTTGTGAGCGGTCAACATGAAATCTCTGTTGTAGGAGACATTCCACCGACCACAGCACAGCGTATAGCCCAATCTGTCACATTTAATGTAACAAAGAGTAAATAACAATGATGACCGCGTTGGCTACCGTGACAGACGTGCATCGTCGCGGCAAGCAATACGAAATTGATTTAAGTTGCGAACAGCAGACCAGTTGCAGTAGTTGCTCTTCACAGAAAAGCTGTGGAACGGGCGTTGTTACTAAAGCCATTGGTAACAAGAGTTTATCTTGGCACCTGCGCACGGATAAATCGGTGAAAATAGGTCAAGTCGTCGAGATTGGTTTTCCTGAGTCGAGCCTAATAAAATCAGCAATGGCGGTTTATTTACTGCCATTGTTTGGTTTGATTATCGGTGCGATGTTTGGTCACGTCCTATTAGCGCCGCTGACAGCCGGCGGGGAAGGCATCATCATATTGGCATCGGTATTGTTTGCCGCTGGTGGAATGTGGATCGCAAAACGTGTTTCTCGTCCGTTAGAAGATGAATCTAAGCGCCAAGTTACCCTCGTTCGGGTACTTGGAGAGCCAATCCAGTAAGTGCTGTCCCCCTCCACTAAAGGTTATTTGGGTATGTACTTTAAATTACGTGCGCCCGTTAACGAAATTCGGTAGAATCTGCCAACTTGATTGAAATGCCGTCAGTAGATGGCGTTTCTTACTGTCCCTATTTGTAAAGAGTTAGTCACCCTAAATCTATGAAGCACATTCGTAACTTTTCGATTATCGCCCACATCGACCATGGTAAGTCGACCCTATCAGACCGTCTAATCCAAGTTTGTGGCGGGTTAACCGATCGTGAAATGGCCGCACAGGTTCTGGATTCAATGGATCTTGAACGTGAGCGTGGCATCACCATCAAATCTCAGAGTGTGACGCTAAACTACACCGCTAAAGACGGTGAGACGTATCAGCTGAACTTCATCGATACTCCGGGGCACGTTGACTTTGCATATGAAGTATCACGTTCTCTAGCGGCTTGTGAAGGTGCGCTATTGGTTGTGGATGCGGGTCAAGGTGTTGAGGCTCAAACACTGGCTAACTGTTACACCGCGATCGAAATGGATCTAGAGGTTGTGCCAATCTTAAACAAGATTGACCTACCTGCAGCTGATCCTGAGCGTGTAGCGGAAGAAATTGAAGAAATCGTTGGTATCGATGCAATGGAAGCAACCCGCTGTTCTGCGAAGACAGGCATCGGTGTTGATGACGTTCTAGAGAACATTGTGTCAGCGATTCCAGCACCGGAAGGTGATCCAGATGCGCCACTACAAGCGCTGATCATTGACTCATGGTTTGATAACTACCTTGGCGTTGTTTCTTTAGTGCGTATTAAAAACGGCGAACTGAAGAAGAACGATAAGATCAAAGTGATGAGTACGGGCCAAGTTTGGGGTGTAGATCGTCTTGGTATCTTTACGCCAAAACAAGTAGATACCGATATCCTTCGTACTGGTGAAGTAGGTTGGGTTGTTTGTGGTATCAAAGACATTCTTGGTGCCCCTGTTGGTGATACGCTGACTCTAGCGAAGAATGGTTGTGATAAACCGCTACCAGGCTTTAAGAAAGTTAAACCTCAGGTTTACGCAGGTCTGTTCCCTGTATCTTCTGACGATTACGAGAACTTCCGCGACGCACTAGGCAAACTAAGCCTAAACGACGCATCGCTATTCTACGAGCCAGAAAACTCTGCAGCACTAGGCTTTGGTTTCCGTTGTGGTTTCCTTGGCATGCTACATATGGAAATCATCCAAGAGCGTCTAGAGCGTGAATACGACTTGGATCTTATTACCACAGCACCAACGGTAGTTTACGAAGTTGAGAAGACGGATGGCGATCTGTTGTATGTTGATAGCCCAGCAAAACTACCAGCGATCAATGATATTGAAGAAATTCGTGAACCGATTGCGCGTTGTAATATCCTTGTGCCTTCAGAGTACCTAGGTAATGTAATCACCCTGTGTGTTGAAAAGCGAGGCAGTCAAGTTGATATGGTTTACCACGGTAACCAAGTCGCTGTGACTTACGATATTCCAATGGCTGAAGTGGTACTGGATTTCTTCGATCGTCTGAAATCAACATCACGCGGTTACGCATCTTTGGATTACAACTTCCAGCGTTTTGAAGCTTCGAACATGGTACGTGTAGACGTTCTTCTTAACGGTGACACTGTTGATGCATTGGCGATGATCACACACAAAGATCAGTCTCAGACTCGCGGTCGTCAGTTGGTAGAGAAGATGAAAGAATTCATCCCTCGCCAAATGTTTGATATCGCAATCCAAGCGGCAATTGGTAACCACATTATCGCTCGTTCAACGGTAAAACAGTTGCGTAAGAACGTTATTGCGAAATGTTACGGCGGTGACGTAAGTCGTAAGAAAAAACTTCTGAAGAAACAGAAAGAAGGTAAGAAACGCATGAAGCAGATCGGTAACGTTGAGCTGCCTCAAGAAGCGTTCCTAGCCATCCTTCACGTAGGTAAAGACTAAAGTTGAACTTTGTCTCACACTTGTCGGTCTTAAGACGTTAGATATTAAAATAAGTGAAAGGGTTTCGGCTCTTTCACTTTCGTATTTTTAGATAAGGGAATTTAATGGCGAATACATTCTCACTGATGTTGGTTATTGCGACTTTGGTAACTGGCGTGGTTTGGCTATTGGAAAAGCTGGTTTTCGCGAAAAAGCGTCAGGAAAAACTGGCTGAGATTCAAGCTCAGACGTCTAATGGTTTGGATGCAGTGACCTTGCAAAAAGTTGAGCGTCAGCCTTGGTGGGTTGAAAATAGCGTCTCTATTTTTCCTGTGATCGCGTTCGTTTTAGTATTACGTTCTTTTATCTACGAACCATTTCAAATCCCATCAGGCTCAATGATGCCTACCTTGCTGGTTGGCGATTTCATTTTAGTTGAGAAGTACGCGTACGGTCTAAAAGACCCAGTATGGCGTACTCAGCTAGTGGAAACTGGTAAGCCTGAGCGTGGTGATATCGTGGTCTTCAAATACCCACCACAACCAAGTGTGGACTACATTAAGCGTGTAGTTGGTTTACCTGGTGATATCGTGCGTTATTCAAGTGATAAGCAGCTTTGCGTGCAAAGCCAAGGCGAATCGGCATGTAAGCCAGTTAAACTGAGCAATGTTGAAGAAAGTCAGTTTAGCTCGAACGGTATTCCAATGATCCAACTGGATGAAAAACTGGGTAACGTTGAGCACAATATTTTGGTTAACCCTCTTGTGCGTAACCGCGTGGAGCAATATTTCCCACGCAGCGGAACGACAGAGTGGGTTGTACCACAAGGTCAGTATTTTGTGATGGGTGATAACCGTGACAACAGTGCTGACAGCCGTTACTGGGGCTTTGTTCCAGAAGCAAACTTAGTCGGTAAAGCTGTCGCGATCTGGATCAGCTTCGAGTTTGATCGTGGCGCAGATAGTGTTCTACCTTCATGGATTCCAACTGGTGTGCGTTTTAACCGCATCGGTGGCATTCACTAACCATTCAAATATCGAGAGAGTATGAATTCTCCAATTGATAAACTAGAGAGAAAGCTCGGCTACCAGTTTCAAGATGCCGGGCTTATCAATTTGGCGCTGACGCACCGCAGCGCCAACAGTAAGCACAATGAACGTCTTGAGTTTCTGGGCGATTCAATTTTAAGTTTTGTCATCGCTGATGATCTGTACCATCGTTTCCCAAAAGTGAACGAAGGTGACATGAGCCGCATGCGTGCTACTTTGGTTCGCGGACATACATTGGCGGAACTGGGTCGTGAATTCGATCTAGGAGATTATTTAAAATTAGGTCCAGGTGAATTGAAGAGTGGCGGTTTTCGCCGAGACTCTATTTTAGCCGATGCGGTTGAAGCCATTATTGGCGCAATTTACCTAGACAGTGATCTTGAAGTTGTGCGAGGCATTGTACTGAGTTGGTATCAGTCACGCCTTGAAGCCATTAAACCAGGCGTTTCACAGAAAGATCCGAAAACTCGCCTACAAGAGTTCCTACAAGGCAGAAGAAAACCGCTGCCTGTCTACACAGTGACTAATATTAAAGGTGAAGCGCACAACCAAGAGTTCACGGTTGAGTGCGAAGTAGCAGGTGTGGATAAGCCTGTAATCGGTAAAGGCACCAGCCGCCGCAAGGCAGAACAAGCGGCTGCTGAAACAGCACTTGAGCAATTAACAAATGGCTGATAACGAATTCGATATCGATGCGTTTTTCGCATCACAAGGTGAGCCAAGCTCGCCAGAAAACCAACACTGTGGCTTTATTGCTATTGTTGGTCGTCCAAACGTAGGTAAGTCGACACTTTTGAACAAGATTTTGGGTCAGAAGATTTCGATCACCTCTCGTAAGCCGCAAACGACACGCCACCGTATTATGGGTGTGGATACGGACGGCGATTACCAAGCGATTTACGTTGACACGCCTGGACTTCACATTGAAGAAAAGCGTGCGATTAACCGTTTGATGAACCGTGCAGCTAACTCGTCATTGAGTGATGTAAACCTTGTGTTCTTCTTAGTCGATGGTACGCATTGGACTAAAGATGATGAGATGGTGCTGACCAAACTTCAAAAATCGAACTTCCCAGTTGTGCTTTGTGTAAACAAAGTCGACAACGTACAAGATCGTAACGACGTGATGCTACACATGGCGGAGATGTCGAAGAAGATGGACTTCGTGGATGTTGTGCCAATCTCTGCCAAGCAAGGTAAGAACATTGACGTACTGCGTAAGCACGTGCGTAATCACTTACCTAAAGCAACGCATCACTTCCCAGAAGAATACGTGACTGACCGTTCTCAGCGTTTTATGGCGTCTGAGATTGTGCGTGAAAAGCTGATGCGCTTTACTGGTGAAGAGCTGCCATACTCAGTAACGGTTGAGATTGAACGTTTTGATTACAACCCAGAAACCGACGGTTTCCACATCAATGCATTGATTCTTGTTGAGCGTAATGGCCAGAAGAAAATGGTGATTGGCAAAGGCGGCGAGAAGATTAAAACCATTGGTCGCGAAGCGCGTTTAGATATGGAAGAATTGTTCGGTCGTAAGGTTTACCTAGAAACTTGGGTAAAAGTGAAATCTGGCTGGGCAGACGACGAACGAGCGTTGCGATCGTTGGGTTATATAGACGATTTATAATCTTGGCTGCGAAGGTGCTTCGCTCCAACATCGATGAAAAATCAGTATCGATTAAAATAAGGAGCCGCTCGGCTCCTTATTTTTTATTTCACAGTTTTTAGGCACAATGACTTAGATGAGTAATCTGTCTTCCGAAGGTTTACAGCGCTGTTTTGTATTGCACCGACGCCCTTACAGTGAATCGAGCTTAATCCTTGATGTATTTAGTGAGGAATATGGCCGAATGACTTTAATGGCCAAAGGCGCGCGCAGTAAGCGTTCGAACTTAAAAGGCGCATTGCAACCTTTTACCCCGCTATTACTTAAATGGTCGGGGAAAGGCTCAATGAAAACTTTGCGTCAAGCCGAGCCGATAAGTCTAGGTTTGCCGTTAACGGGCATTAATCTCTACTCAGCCATGTACGTCAATGAACTGATTGGCCGTATTTTGATGGCTGAAGTGCCGATGCCAGCACTATTTCATGATTATTTGCATGCGTTAACCGAGTTGGCGCACAACGAGAACCCTGAGCCTGCACTGCGTCGTTTTGAGTTAGCCTTGCTGTCTGCGATGGGGTATGGCGTGGATTTTTTGCATTGTGCAGGTACCGGCGAGCCCGTCGATCCAGAAATGACCTATCGTTACCGGGAACAGAAAGGGTTTATTGCTTCGGTTAGGCGCGATAACCTCACGTTTTTAGGGAATGAACTGATTGCTATCAGTGAGCGGCGGTTCGTCACTAAAGAGCAGCTAAAAGCGGCAAAACGCTTTACACGTATAGCCTTAAAGCCGTATCTTGGCGGCAAACCTTTAAAAAGTCGTGAATTTTTCATTCAGACCCCCAGAGCACGGAGTAACGGAAAATGAGCTCAATTTATTTAGGCGTCAATATCGACCATATTGCCACTCTACGTAATGCACGTGGTACAAAATACCCGGATCCTGTTCACGCTGCTGAAATTGCAGAGCGTGCAGGCGCGGACGGTATCACTATCCACTTACGTGAAGACCGTCGCCATATTTTGGATCGTGATGTACGTATTCTGCGTGAAACCATTCAAACGCGTATGAACCTAGAGATGGCAGTGACGGACGAAATGGTTGAGATTGCGCTGCAAACTAAACCAGAGTTTGTGTGTCTAGTGCCTGAAAAGCGTGAAGAACTGACGACGGAAGGTGGTTTAGATGTAGTAGGACAGCTTGAAAAAATTAAAGCTGCGACGAAAAAGCTGACAGATGCCGGCATTAAAGTTTCGCTCTTTATTGATGCTGACCGTCAACAGATTGAAGCTGCGAAAAAGTGTGGAGCTCCGTTTATTGAGCTACATACTGGCCACTATGCAGATGCGACGACAGAAGACGAGCAACAAGCTGAACTGAAGAAGATTGCCGCTGGTGCTAGTTATGCACATGATCTAGGTATTATTGTTAATGCCGGGCATGGCCTGACTTATCACAATGTCGCACCAATTGCTGCATTACCAGAAATTTACGAACTCAACATTGGTCACTCAATCATTGGTCGCGCGGTATTTGATGGTTTAAATAAAGCGGTTGCTGACATGAAAGCATTGATGATTGAGGCTCGCCAGTCATAGGGCTATCTAGATGGCGATTATAGGGTTAGGGACCGACATTGCAGAAATTGAGCGTATTGAAAAAGCGTTAGCTCGTAGTGGTGAACCTTTTGCTCAGCGGATTCTTTCAGAAGAAGAAATGGCCAAATTCTCACAGCTTAAGCTGCAAGGTCGTTATCTTGCTAAGCGCTTTGCTGTTAAAGAAGCTGCCTCAAAAGCATTGGGGACAGGGATCGCAAAAGGGGTCACGTTTCACGACTTTTCCATCTCGAACGATGAGCTTGGAAAACCAGTACTCGCATTGACGGGCACAGCCAAGCAAATAGCGGATGCGATGGGTGTTAACCACATTCACCTGTCCATTTCCGATGAGCGTCATTACGCTGTGGCGACGGTCATTTTTGAATCCTAGCTTGTAAGTCTTAAACAAAATACTAAAAAGCCAGAGCATTTGCTCTGGCTTTTGTTTCTCTTCAATAGATCACTGTTCAAGGTATAACTTTGCGGTTGTTGTTACTTTAATCATTTCATCTTGCAGCTCGAACATTTCAGGCTCAACCTCCTCAAGACTGATCCCTGAGCGCAGTGCTTGCTCAAGCGTCGCACAGAGTGACTTCAGTCTTGGAACGCCACAATATGAACTACTGCCGTGCAGCTTATGGATGACATGAATTAGGTCATCACGAGAGATATCTTCTTGCTCCAGAGCTTGGTCAACGACTGCTTCTACTTCAGGGATGAACTCAATCAACATGCGTAGCATTTCTTTAGCGAGATCCTCTTTATTCGCGCTCTGTTTCAAGGCTGCTTGCCAATCAATAATCACATCCTGCTGAGGCGAAGAAACGGATTGTGGTGCGCTTCCTTCAGGTTCATCAACGTATGAAGGGGCGACTTTGCCAATGCTCTCTGTACAAGCATTTGGGTTCCAGTGAACCAAAACCTGTTGTAGCACATGCTCTTCAATAGGTTTGGTCAAGTAGTCATCCATTCCTGCCGAGAGCAAGCGGTCTCGTTCCCCTGCCATGGCATGTGCCGTTACCGCAATCACTGGCGTGTCTTTATTTAGCTCCAACTCTTTAATGTGCTTACAAGCGGTCACCCCATCCATTTGTGGCATTTGAATATCCATGAAGATTAAATCGTACTTTTTCTCTGTCGCCAGGTTCACCGCTTGCTGGCCATTGCTACAGGCGGTTACGGTTTCTACTCGTTCGCGGAGCAGTGCAGAGATCAGCTTCAAGTTTGCAGGGTTGTCATCCACTGCTAGTACAGTGAGAGGTAAACGGTCCCCTTCGCTTGGCGTAATTGGAGCGCTTAATACCGGTGGCGATTCTACATGTTCGCTAATCAGGCTTTGTAGCAACTTACGGCGAGACAATGGTTTCGTCAGGCACTGGACGTGATGCTCTGTCATTATTTGGTCCGCAAGCGCCAATTCGGTACTCGGTGTCCCTAGGAGAACACTCGGAGCCATGCGTTTCGCTTGTTCTATCCAAGGTGTAATAACTTCCGCATCGTGAGTCTGGTTGGCCGCTAAATTCAACAGTACATAATCATATTGTTCTTCGTTGTTTGGTAGCGAAGAGCGGTAGGTTACTAAAATACCCTCCTGACTTAGAATCTGTTGGGTTACGGACGCGGCTTGCATGTTTGGTTCAATCAGCAGTAACTGCTTCCCAGTCAGAAGTTCCACTTCAATCAGTTCGCTCATTGGCATCTCGGTTGAGTGCAAGCGCACCGTAAACCAGAAGGTTGAACCTTGGTGTAGACGGCTGGTTAAACTGATTTCGCCGCCCATCTGGCTCACCAGTTTCTGAGTGATAACCAGACCAAGACCAGTACCGCCGTAACGACGTGAAATACTTGCATCTGCTTGGCTAAAGGCTTGGAACAACTGCGCTTGCTGACGCTCAGAGATACCAATACCGGTATCACGCACCATGAATTGCAGTTCGACGGAGTCTCCTGATTGAGAGCGCATTTCTACGCTAACATCAATGTTGCCTCGCTCGGTAAACTTGATTGAGTTACCGACTAAGTTCGTCAAAATTTGCTGGATACGTAGTGGATCCCCAACTAAACCTGGTGGAATTTTAGGGTCCACTTTTAGGGTGATTTCTAACCCTTTCTCATGTGCACTTGTGGCTTGTAGGTTAATTACCTCTTCTAAACTTTCTCGGAAATCAAAAGGAATGTTTTCCAGCGCCAGCTTACCCGCTTCAAGTTTCGAGAAGTCGAGAATGTCATTGATGATATTCAGCAAGTTGTTCGCCGATTTCTCAATCGTCTGTAGGTAATCCGTTTGGCTGTTAGAAAGCTGCGTTTTAAGCATTTGACGAGTAAAGCCAATCACCCCATTGAGCGGAGTACGCAGCTCGTGCGACATGTTCGCCAAGAACTCTGACTTAACCCTGGCCGCTTCTTGCGCGCGTTTCTTCGCGATATCCAGCTCAACGTTCTGAATTTCTAGCTGCTCAAGCGTTTCACGTAAGTCGGACGTGGCTTGGTCTATACTGTGCTGCATCTCTACGTGATATTCTGATAACGATACCGCCATGGCGTTGATGCCATTTTTTAGCTGGTCTAACTCACCGTGCATTTTGCCTTCGATACGCACATCCAGATGACCACGGCGAATGCGGTCAACGACATTCTTCATGTGGGTGATAGGTTGGGTCACATCGTGCATTAGACGTGAAGCAAACACACTTGCTAAGCCAAGACCGAGAACCAGAACTAAAAACGCAGAGAAGACTTCTTGATACTGTTGCAGCCTCAAGGAGGAGAGATCTAACTCGACGGCGATGTAACCAATCGCTTTTGTGCCTTGGCTTTCGTTCGACAACTCCGCTAAGTAGTGACCTTCTGACAAAATGGGGACACGCAATATCAGTGAGTTTTCGTAGATTTCCGAATTACCCAGTTGCGGGATCGGTTTATCTTTGGGAAACATCAAGGCTTCAAAATTAGGATGAAAGTTAGAGGTTACAAAGAGCTCATGATGTTCATCAAATACCGCGATACTACGAACCAGTTTGGAGTTTTTGCGGTGCGCGTAGCTTATCAAGCGACGTACCGCCTCTCGGCTTTCTGATAGTAGATGAGTTTCACTGGCAATCGCCAGCGGCTCAATAATGCTGTTACCAGTGGTGATAACTTGTTTCTCAAGGTCTTGGTAGCGGTTAAATGAGAAAAAGCCGCTCAGTAATAAACCAATAATGAGAGTGGGAGCGAGAGTTAGTGTAATTACACGTGCTCGTAAGCCATATCTGGTCATGTTATCTAATTACATCGGAGTCTGGATATGGGAAAATAACGCATTATTTCTCAAGCGCACGATAAAGCCTTGAGCAAAGAAGTGACGTCACCGAATAAACGGTAAGCATAATCAAGTCACTCGAATCACACAACGGCTGCAATCAAGAATAGTGAAGCCGAAGAGCAATTACACATAAATCAGGCACAGAGCATGGCACGCATCTTTCAACCGAAAAAGAAAACCCAACTCAATACTCGGCACCAAGCAGTGCAAGTAGAGCGTTTAGATCACCACGGCGCAGGCATTGCTTACCTCAAAAAGAAGCCATTGTTTATCGATGGAGCACTGCCGGGTGAGGAGGTGGTCACTCAATTGGTGGAAGAAAAGAGCAAATACGCTCGCGGTAAGTTGATTAAAATCCTTAAGCCGAGTGAAGCTCGTGTGGAGCCATTTTGCCCACATTATCATGAGTGCGGTGGTTGTGATTTGCAGCACTTAGATTATGACCAACAATTGACGTACAAACAGCAAACGTTGCGTCAGCTAATGCGAAAATTTTCAGGCAGTGACATTGAACTAGATGCCCCGTTATTGGGAGATTCGCAGGCCTACCGTCGCCGTGCGAGAGTGAGCTTGTTTGTTGATAAAAAAAACCGTCAGCTACATTTTGGTTTCCGTAAAAAGCAGAGTAAGCAAATTGCGCAAGTAACCGATTGCCCAGTGCTGGCACCGGAACTGAATGTTTTGCTGCCAGAGATTTACTCAGCCCTAAAAGCGTTCAAAAAGCCTGAACAATTGGGTCATGTAGAGCTGGTACTTGGTGATAATGGGCCGTGTATTACGCTGCGCCACTTGAGCGCTCTGACAACGAGTGAAACTCAATCTCTAACGGAGTTGGCAAAACGTCATGGCGCATCGTTGTACTTAATGCCATCGACAGAACAATTAGACCTTATCGAAGGCGATATGCCTTTTTATCAAGAAGTTGGAGTGAAAATCCCTTTTGCACCAAATAACTTTATTCAAGTAAACCAAGGTGTAAACCAACAAATGGTCAAACAAGCGGTTGAGTGGTTAGACCCACAAAAGAGTGACCGAGTGTTAGATTTGTTCTGTGGTTTAGGCAACTTTAGTTTACCAGTTGCGAAATTAGCTAAGTACGTGGTTGGAGTAGAGGGTGTTGCAGAGATGGTAGAAAAAGCCACAAACAATGCATCTTTGAACCAAATCAATAACGCGCAATTTTATCACGCTAACCTTGAGCAAGATTTTGAAGGCCAAGCCTGGGCCGCAGAGCGGTTTGATAAAGTATTATTAGACCCGGCACGCGCGGGAGCGAGTGGGATCATCGATCAAGTTTCTGAGCTTGGCGCACAGCGTGTAGTTTATGTTTCTTGTAATCCTGCTACCCTTGCTAGGGATAGTCAAAGCTTGATAGAGCAAGGCTATAAATTAACTAAATTAGGTATGCTGGATATGTTCCCTCATACCAGTCATCTAGAATCGATGGCATTGTTTGAAAAGTCCTAACTTTAGGACTTTGACCCCTTATTTGTGGTGGGTGGTCATAAAGCCAGCGTGTACGCGCGGTAAAAAGAACTAACCTGGACGGTGTTAGTCAAACCACACGAATATAATAATTAGGATGATGAGATGGTTGCGGTAAGAAGCGCGCATTTAAACCAAGATGAACAGTTTGAACTCGAAAACTGGGTGGCTAGCCTAGGACAAGAGAAAAACACAGCCTCACGCTTAATCGAAGTATATCGAGATTGCCAGACGGTATTAGCTGATAACGAGCAAGCGGAGCTGTTGTTGTGGCGTGGACGAGAAATGATCGAAATTTTGATCACCTTGTCTATGGATCAAGCCACTTTAGTGGCTGCTCAACTGTTTCCTTTGGTTTCAAGTGGTGCTTTTAACAGAGAAATTCTGGAAGAGAAATACAGCAAAGAAATCATAAAATTAATCGACGGCGTTGAAGAAATGGCTGCTATTGGCCAACTCAACGTCAACATGGAAGGCAGTGCAGCGTCATCTCAGGTAGATAACGTACGCCGCATGCTGCTTGCCATGGTGGATGACTTCCGCTGCGTGGTTATCAAGCTTGCGGAGCGAATTTGTAACCTTATTGAAGTTAAAAAAGCGCCTGATGAAGTTCGACGTGCGGCGGCAAAAGAGTGTGCCAACATCTATGCGCCGCTAGCAAACCGATTAGGCATCGGTCAGCTGAAATGGGAAATTGAAGATTACGCTTTCCGCTACCAACAGCCGGAAACTTACAAACAAATTGCCAAGCAGCTTTCTGAGCGACGCATCGTTCGTGAACAGTACATCAAAGACTTTGTTGAAGACCTCACGCACGAAATGGAAGTGTCGGGCATCAATGCCGAAGTGAGTGGTCGACCTAAGCACATCTACAGCATTTGGCGAAAAATGCAGAAGAAGAGTTTGGCATTCGATGAGCTATTTGATGTTCGAGCAGTACGTATCATCGCAGACAAACTGCAAGACTGTTACGCGGCTTTGGGTGTAGTTCACACCAAATACAAGCACCTACCGAGCGAGTTTGATGACTACGTTGCTAACCCTAAACCAAACGGTTATCAATCGATCCATACCGTAATTCTAGGGCCAGAAGGCAAAACCATCGAGATCCAGATTCGTACCAAGCAAATGCATGAAGAGTCGGAGCTGGGTGTTGCCGCGCACTGGAAATATAAAGAAGGGGCAAGCAGCCGAAGCGGTTATGATGAGAAGATCACGTGGCTGCGTAAGCTACTGGATTGGCAAGAAGAAATGTCTGACTCTGGCGAAATGCTCGATGAGCTGCGTAGCCAAGTCTTTGATGACCGTGTTTATGCCTTTACACCACGTGGTGATGTTGTCGATTTGCCAATGGGGGCAACGCCGCTAGATTTTGCCTATCACATTCACTCCGAAGTGGGACACCGTTGTATCGGTGCCAAAGTCGGAGGTCGTATTGTGCCATTCACGCATAAATTACATATGGGTGACCAAGTCGAGATTATCACTCAGAAAGAACCTAACCCATCACGTGACTGGTTAAACCCATCATTAGGCTTCGTTCATTCTGGTCGTGCGCGTGCCAAAATTAACGCCTGGTTCCGAAAACAAAGCCGTGAGAAGAACCTTGAAGCAGGTCGTGAAATCCTTGAGCATGAGTTAGCCAAAATTGGCGCAACGTTAAAAGATGCAGAGCATTACGCCCTCAAGCGGTTTAACGTCAAAACACCAGATGAATTGTATGTTGGTGTAGGTAGCGGTGATTTGCGTATCAACCAAATAATTAACCATATCAACGCGTTAGTTAACAAGCCAACGGCAGAGGAAGAAGATCAACAAGCACTGGAAAAACTGCAAGAAGCTGAGCATAAATCACCCGCGCAAAGCCGACCGAAAAAAGACGCAGTTGTAGTAGAAGGCGTCGATAACCTAATGACACATCTAGCACGTTGCTGTCAGCCAATTCCAGGTGACGATATCTCTGGTTACATAACGCAAGGTCGTGGGATTTCAGTACACCGTAGTGACTGTGAACAGCTAGAAGAACTGCGCCATCATGCGCCAGAGCGCATCATCGATACAGTCTGGGGCAGCGGCTTTGTGGGGTCATACATCCTCACCGTGCGTGTTGAAGCGATGGAGCGAGGTGGTCTACTCAAAGACATTACGACACTGTTCGCCAACGAAAAGATCAAAGTGACCAGTATGAAGAACCGAGTCGACTACAGACGTCAACTTGCCATCATGGACTTTGACCTAGAAGTCACCAATATTGAGGTGCTTTCGCGGGTTTCGAAACGTGTGGAACAGATCAAGGATGTCATGACGGTGAAACGCCTCGGCTAAAACTCTCGTCATAGTTATCGTTGTAGCGTTGTTGACTGCACGCACTCGCTCCATCACATGGTGAACCATGCTCAGGAGTCTCGTTTGTTTGTCGCCTAGCTACAACTTCAACTATTTACAGAGTTACACTTGCGTCATATTTGGCTTTTTATCTGCGTTAGCTGCACTTATTCCGACGTGCCGGCTCAGGGGCATCACATAGTAGGCTATGCTCAGGAGTCGCGAAAACTTGTTGCCTTGTCAAAGTAACAATTACTTAGTGAAAGCTGCTGAGAAAATATAATGTAGAAGGTGAGTGGTTTTGGCTGCTCACCTTTTTCTTTAATAGAAAGGTTTAAAGGAACAAAAAATGAGTCATCCAATTGAACAGTTAGAACAAATCATGGCGAAGCTGCGTGACCCCGAAAACGGTTGCCCTTGGGACTTAAAACAAACCTTTGACACCATCGTTCCGCATACAATAGAAGAAACCTACGAGGTGGTGGACGCGATTCAAAATCGAGATTGGCCCAATCTAAAAGAAGAGCTAGGGGATTTGTTGTTTCAGGTGATTTTTTACAGTCAGCTAGCGAAAGAGCAAGAGCTGTTCGACTTTTCGGATGTCGTCGAAACCGTGAACGAAAAACTGACTCGTCGCCACCCGCATGTTTTTTCAGATGTTGAGTTTGAATCTGACGAGGAAATTAACGCGAACTGGGAAGCGGAAAAAGCAAAAGAAAAAGCCCTAGTAGGCAAAGCGGAAGAAAGTATCCTAGACTCAATACCAAACTCTTTACCGGCACTTTCTCGTGCTACAAAAATTCAGAAAAAATGTGCAAAATTTGGGTTTGATTGGGATTCACTTGGCCCGGTTGTCGATAAAGTACGAGAAGAAATTGACGAAGTCATGGAAGAGGCACTGCAAGTTCAGCCCGATGAAGAGAAAGTTGAGTTGGAACTCGGTGATTTGCTATTTGCGACTGTCAATTTGGCTCGCCACCTTGATAAAAACCCAGAAGTCGCGCTAGGAAAAGCAAACGTAAAGTTTGCGCGACGTTTTAAACAAGTTGAAGGCAAGGTTCAGCAGTCAGGCAAAGTACTTACAGATTGTTCTTTATCAGAACTTGACCATTTTTGGGATGAAGTAAAACAAGAAGAATCGAGGCAGAGGTAAACTGGCAGAATACATAATATAAGGTCAGCTTGTTTGGTTACACGAAAACGGACTTTGGTTTGTCTTTGCTCACTTTGATTTGAAGCAAAAAATAAAAAATTACGGTGTGATAGATTTCACGTTGTGGCGGTAAGGAGCTTCTGGTATATTTATCTCCCGTCCAGAAGCACTCCATTTCCCTCATTCAACCAATTTCAGGTTAAACATGACGACAAATTACATTTTTGTTACTGGCGGGGTTGTATCCTCTCTAGGTAAAGGTATTGCAGCAGCATCTCTTGCGGCTATTCTAGAAGCTCGTGGTCTTAAAGTGACTATGATGAAGCTTGACCCTTACATCAACGTTGACCCGGGCACAATGAGCCCTACTCAGCACGGTGAAGTGTTCGTTACAGAAGATGGCGCAGAGACTGACCTTGACCTTGGTCACTACGAGCGTTTCATCCGTACCAAGATGACCAAGCGTAACAACTTCACTGCAGGTCGTGTTTATGCCGACGTACTTCGTAAAGAACGTCGTGGTGACTACCTAGGCGCAACTATTCAAGTTATCCCTCATATCACTAACGCAATCAAAGATCGCGTTATTGCAGGTTCTGAAGGCCATGATGTGGCTATTGTTGAAGTTGGCGGTACTGTTGGTGATATCGAATCACTACCATTTATGGAAGCGATTCGTCAGCTAGCTGTTGAGCTAGGCCGTGAGCGCGCAATGTTCATGCACCTAACACTTGTTCCTTACCTAGCGGCAGCGGGCGAAGTGAAAACTAAGCCGACGCAACACTCTGTAAAAGAACTTCTATCTATCGGTATTCAGCCAGACATCCTAGTTTGCCGTAGCGATCGCGTTATTCCTGCGAATGAGCGTAAAAAAATCGCACTGTTCTGTAATGTTCCAGAAAAAGCAGTAATTTCAATGAAGGATGTAGACTCTATCTACAAGATCCCTCAGTTGATTAAATCTCAAGGGCTAGATGACCTTGTGTGTGCTCGCTTTGGTATTACTGCTCCTGAAGCAGACCTTTCTGAATGGGAACAGGTTATCTACGAAGAAGCAAATCCTACTGGTGAAGTAACCATCGGTATGGTTGGTAAATACATTGAATTACCAGATGCATACAAATCTGTGAACGAAGCGCTTAAACACGCTGGCTTGAAAAACCGTCTAAGCGTCACAATTAAGTATGTAGACTCACAAGATATCGAAACAAAAGGCGTTGAACTTCTAGAAGGTTTGGACGCAATCCTAGTACCAGGTGGCTTCGGCGATCGTGGTATTGAAGGCAAGATCCGTGCGGCTCAATATGCACGTGAAAATAACGTGCCTTACCTAGGTATTTGTTTGGGTATGCAAGTTGCACTAATCGAATACGCGCGTAACGTTGCGGGTATGGAAGGTGCACATTCAACAGAATTTAACAAAGAGACTAAGTACCCTGTGGTAGGTTTGATCACAGAGTGGGTAGACGAATCAGGTAGCGTAGAAGAGCGTACTGAAAAGTCTGACCTAGGCGGTACGATGCGTCTTGGTTCACAGCTGTGTCACCTAGAGAAAGGGACTAAAGCTCGTGAACTGTACGGTAGCGCGACGATCCATGAACGTCACCGTCACCGTTACGAAGTGAATAACGTGCTTCGTCCGCAAATCGAAAAAGCAGGCCTAAAAGTATCAGGTCTATCTGCGGACAAGAAGTTAGTGGAAATGATTGAGAACCCAGCTCACCCATGGTTTGTAGCGGCTCAGTTCCACCCAGAATTCACCTCGACTCCTCGCGATGGACATCCATTGTTTGCAGGTTTTGTTAAGGCTGCGGGCCAAAACGCACGCGGCGAATTCGAGAAGTAAAAGGATACGGGCGGCGGCGAAGGTTGTGCTGCTGCCCTTTAAGATTGACATTTATATTTGAAACGAGAGGAAACATTAATGTCTAAGATCGTTAAAGTTCTAGGTCGTGAAATCATCGACTCACGTGGTAACCCAACTGTAGAAGCTGAAGTACACCTAGAAGGCGGTTTCGTAGGTATGGCGGCAGCTCCATCTGGCGCATCTACTGGTTCTCGCGAAGCTCTTGAGCTACGTGACGGTGACAAAGCACGTTTCCTAGGTAAAGGTGTTCTTAAAGCAGTTGAAGCTGTAAACGGCCCAATCGCTGAAGCTCTAGTTGGCAAAGACGCTAAAGACCAAGCTGCAATCGACGCAGTAATGATCGAACTAGACGGCACTGAAAACAAATCTAAATTCGGTGCTAACGCTATCCTAGCTGTTTCTCTAGCAAACGCTAAAGCTGCTGCTGCTGCGAAAGGCATGCCTCTATACGAGCACATCGCTGAGCTAAACGGCACTGCAGGTCAGTTCTCTATGCCTCTACCAATGATGAACATCATCAACGGTGGTGAGCACGCAGACAACAACGTTGACATCCAAGAGTTCATGATCCAACCAGTTGGCGCTAAGACTCTTAAAGAAGGTCTACGTATCGGTGCAGAAGTATTCCACAACCTAGCTAAAGTTCTTAAGTCTAAAGGCTACAGCACTGCAGTTGGTGATGAAGGTGGTTTCGCTCCTAACCTTAAATCTAACGCTGAAGCTCTAGAAGTTATCGCAGAAGCTGTTGCAGCTGCTGGTTACGAACTAGGTAAAGACGTAACTCTAGCTATGGACTGTGCTGCATCTGAGTTCTTCGACAAAGAAGCTGGCATCTACAACATGAAAGGCGAAGGTAAAACTTTCACTTCTGAAGAGTTCAACCACTACCTAGCTGAGCTAGCTAACCAATTCCCAATTGTTTCTATCGAAGACGGTCTAGACGAGTCTGACTGGGATGGCTTCAAGCACCAAACAGAACTACTAGGTGACAAGCTTCAACTAGTAGGTGACGATCTATTCGTTACTAACACTAAGATCCTTGCTGAAGGTATCGAGAAAGGCGTAGCTAACTCTATCCTTATCAAGTTCAACCAAATCGGTTCTCTAACTGAGACTCTAGCTGCAATCAAGATGGCTAAAGACGCAGGTTACACAGCAGTAATCTCTCACCGTTCTGGCGAAACTGAAGATGCAACTATCGCTGACCTAGCGGTAGGTACAGCAGCAGGTCAAATCAAAACTGGTTCTATGAGCCGTTCTGACCGTGTTGCTAAGTACAACCAGCTAATCCGTATCGAGGAAGCACTAGGTGATCGCGCTCCTTTCAACGGTCTTAAAGAAGTTAAAGGTCAAGCTTAATTCTTAATTGAATTAACCGCTTAACTTAAAGCTTTTGAAAACGCCTCGCACTTGCGGGGCGTTTTTTATATGACGGAAGCTCTAAGTGAGCGCGCTCCTCCATGTTTCAAGGAAGCGGTCTCAAAGAAGTTAAAGGTCAGGCTTAATTCTTAACTGAGTTAACGGCTTATCTTAAAGCTTTTAAAAACACCCTGCCTTGGCGGGGTGTTTCTTTATATAACGGAAGCTCTAGGTGAGCGCGCTCCTCCATGTTTCAAGTAAGCGGTCTCAAAGAAGTTAAAGGTCAAGCTTAATTCTTATTGAGTAAAGTTTCGCTAAATAGCTTTTTGAAACCATCGCTACGGCGGTTTTTTGTATTTATAGGTTTGTATTTTTGGCTCTTACTTTGGTCATGGGTAAGGAGCGCTTCCTATGAGCTTGTTTCATTTTGCTGCTTATTTCTTGTAAGGAGCGTGTGAGTCTCCCTTTCTCCCCTAGAGGCAACCTCGCATTTATGCTATATATGTCACCTTATCTAATTCCTTCCGGTACAGAATGTTAGCAGCGATATGCGAATCTTTGTTATAGCCCTTACGCTACTGTTTGGCTTGCTTCAATACACTCTATGGTTTGGTAAAAACGGAGTGTCTGACTACTACACAGTAAAAGATGAAATTGAAGTTCAGCAACAAGTGAACAGCAAGCTACAAGCTCGCAACAATGAAATGTTCGCTGAGATTGATGACTTAAGGCAAGGTCTTGATGCGATTGAAGAACGTGCGCGTCATGAGCTCGGTTTAGTTAAAGATGGCGAGACTTTTTACCGCATTATAGGTGAGGAAAACCATTAAAATGTTGGATATGAACTCATCGCATATCGCAATTGTGCCAGCTGCGGGTGTGGGTAGCAGAATGAAGGCAGATCGCCCTAAGCAATATTTATTGATCGAAGGTAAAGCGGTACTGGAACATACCGTAGAGAAACTGCTTTCCCACCCAAATATTTCTAAGGTTGTCGTTGCCATTACTGACGGCGACCCATATTACCCAGAATTGTCCATTGCTAAGCACCCAGATGTGATTCGTGTAGCTGGTGGTAAAGAAAGAGCAGACTCTGTGTTATCAGGGCTAAACTATGTCAATGAGCATCTGGAAAGCGAGTGGGTATTAGTCCACGACGCTGCGAGGCCATGTGTATTAACATCCGACATTGACCGTTTGATTGATGTTTGCTGCGCCCACTCAACGGGTGGCATTCTCGCATCTCCTGTGAGAGATACAATGAAGCGAGCAAACGCAGTACAAGATATCGATCATACGGTAGATAGAGAAGCATTGTGGCATGCACTTACTCCACAAATGTTTAAAACTCAGCAGCTTACTCAAGCACTGGCTGACGCATTAGAACAGGGTGTAACCATTACCGATGAAGCCTCGGCTTTGGAATGGTTAGGCGAGAAGCCAGCCTTAGTTCAAGGGAATGCGAACAATATAAAAATCACTCAGCCAGAAGATCTTGCGTTAGCCGAGTTTTATCTAAGCCGTGAGCGCGGCGAATAAAGAAAGGATAGAAAATGATTCGAATTGGTCATGGTTTCGATGTACATAAATTCGGTGGTGAAGGCCCAGTCATTATTGGTGGTGTAGCAATCCCTTATGAGCAAGGTTTGATTGCTCACTCAGATGGCGATGTAGCGTTGCATGCGTTAACGGATGCTCTGCTGGGCGCGATTGCTGCCGGCGATATTGGTCGTCATTTCCCAGATACGGATGATAAATGGAAAGGCGCAAACAGTCGTGAATTACTGAAAGACGTTTACCGTCGAGTTAAAGAGCAAGGCTACCGTCTTGGCAATGCTGATGTAACCATCATGGCACAAGCGCCTAAAATGGCACCACACATTGACGCAATGTGTGCGGCGATAGCCGAAGACCTAGAAACCGACATTAGTAACATTAACGTAAAAGCGACGACGACAGAACGTCTCGGTTTTACTGGACGCAAAGAAGGCATTGCAACGGAAGCCGTTGTACTTCTGTTTAAGCAATAACTAGCAATTTGCTCCTCTAAGCTGTGATATCAGCGGAAACACATCATGTCAGACATTTTATCTTCATTGGCTTACCTAACGGGTAAGCCAGTTGCATCGGCAAAAATTAAAGCGCAGCCAGAGCATTTTCAGGTTCGCGAAGATTTAGGTTTTGCCTTTACGGGCGAAGGCGAGCACTTAATGGTTCGTATCCGTAAAACGGGCGAGAACACCAGCTTCGTTGCTAACGAGTTAGCAAAAGCCTGTGGTGTTAAGTCGAAAGACGTTAGCTGGGCGGGTCTTAAAGACCGTCATGCGGTGACGGAACAGTGGTTAAGTGTCCATTTACCAAAAGGTGAAACGCCAGATTTTTCAGCGTTTTTGGCTCAATACCCAAGTATCGAAATCCTTGCAACAGACCGTCACAATAAAAAACTGCGTCCTGGTGACCTAGTAGGGAACGAGTTCGTGGTTACTTTGTCTGAAGTGACAGATATAGCGGATGTAGAGCAACGTCTTGAAAAAGTGAAACAAGTTGGCGTGCCAAACTACTTTGGTAGTCAGCGTTTTGGTAACGATGGCAACAACCTTGAAGAAGCACGTCGATGGGGACGCGAAAACGTTCGTACCCGCAATCAAAACAAGCGAAGCATGTATTTATCAGCGGCTCGTTCGTGGATTTTCAACCGCATCGTTTCAGCTCGTCTAGAGAATGGTGTGTTTGATAAGTTCATTGATGGTGACATTGCACAGACGAATTCTGGCACTCAGTTGATTGATGCAAACAACATCACTGATTTGCAAGTGCAATTTGCACAAGGTGAAGCGGCAATTACCGCTGCGCTTGCTGGCGATAATGCACTGCCTACTCAAGCCGAGGCTCTGGCATTAGAGCAACCGTTTTTAGACGAAGAGCCTGACCTCATGGCGCTGATTCGTGGTAATCGCATGCGCCACGATCGTCGCGATATTGCGCTGAAGCCAAAAGATTTAGCTTGGACGGTTGAAGGTAACAACATTACGCTGACTTTCTCACTGGATGCGGGATCTTTTGCGACCTCTATTGTTCGTGAGTTAGTTAATGAGGTTGAAGTAGAAAGAGAATACTAATGGAACAGGATTCACGAAACCCGAAGCCCTTAAGAGTCTTAATCAGCAATGATGATGGTGTTCATGCACAAGGGATTCATGCCCTCGCTGATGAGTTGAGAGATATCGCCGAAGTGACCATTGTCGCACCTGATCGAAATCGTTCAGGTGCTTCGAATTCACTCACATTAGAACAACCATTACGCGTGACTGAAATTGCCCCAAATATCTACTCAGTGCAAGGCACGCCCACGGATTGTGTGCATTTCGCGCTGAATGAGCTAATGAAAGATGATTTGCCTGATCTTGTTCTGTCAGGAATCAACCATGGCGCTAATTTGGGTGATGATGTTCTTTATTCTGGAACAGTAGCAGCCGCCATGGAAGGTCATTTCCTTGGCGTTCAGTCGGTGGCTTTTTCACTAGTGGGTAAGCGACATTTCGAATCCGCCGCTAAAATTGCACGTCAAATTGTACAACAGCATTTAGCGTCGCCGATTCCAACGAATCGTCTACTGAACGTAAACGTGCCTGACTTACCATCAGAGAATTTAGGTGAAATTGAAGTTACGCGTTTAGGTGCACGTCATCACGCAGAGAATATGATCAAGCAGAAAGATCCGAGAGGCCATGACATTTATTGGTTAGGGCCACCAGGAAAGGAGCAAGATGCAGGAGAGGGCACGGACTTTTATGCAATTGAGCATGGCCGAGTTTCAATGACGCCTCTGCAAGTTGATCTCACCGCTCACGAGTCGCTGCGTGCTATGGATAGTTGGTTAAAGGAAGAGAAGTAATGAGTAACCCACATGCTGACAGGTTGATAGCGTTTCTTATCTCCAGTGGCATCAAAGACCAAAGAGTTCTGGATGCTATCCAACGCTTGCCACGAGAAAGCTTTGTTTCTCAAGCGATGATGCACCAAGCCTATGATAACAATGCGTTACCAATTGGTCAGGGACAAACTATTTCTCAGCCTTATATCGTTGCTCGTATGACCGAGTTGCTTGAGCTAGAATCGGCGAGTCGTGTTCTGGAAATCGGAACGGGATCGGGTTATCAAACTGCGGTACTGGCGCAAATTGTTGATCATGTATACTCCGTTGAGCGAATTAAATCGTTGCAATGGGAAGCAAAGCGTCGCCTGAAGCAATTGGATATTTACAATGTTTCAACTAAGCATGCTGATGGGTGGCAGGGCTGGGAAGCGAGAGGTCCTTTCGATGCTATCATTGTTACCGCTGCCGCTGAAGTGATTCCCCAAGCTCTTCTCTCACAATTAAGAGATGGCGGCAAAATGGTCATTCCTGTTGGAGATACGGAACAACAGTTATTAAAAATAGAGCGTAAGGGAGACGAATATCTCTCTACCGTTGTAGAAATGGTTCGGTTCGTACCTCTGGTTGCGGGTGATTTAGCTTAAGGGTTAGGGATAGGTGAATAAGTTACTACGTCATATTGGTATTAGCTTTGTGTTTGCTGCAGGACTAGTTGGTTGTGCAGCGCATTCCCCTGCACCTGTCTCTAGCCTAAAAAAAGACTATTCAAGCCTTGAAAGAGGGAGTTACAGAGGGAGTTATTATGAGGTAAAAAAAGGCGATACACTTTACTTCATAGCTTATGTCACAGATAAAGATGTAAATGATCTTGTTCGTTACAATGAGTTAACTCAGCCTTACACTATCTACCCAGGACAGAGGCTAAAACTTTGGGCTCCGAAATATGTCGCCCCTAAATATGGTCAAAAAGTTGAACCCGTTGTGGCTCCTGTTGTTACGACACCCCCAGCTCCAGTGACGAAAACATCAACAGCCTCTAAACCTAAACCTTCGAGTAAAAACTCTAGTCAAAAACCTACAGAGACTAAGCCTAAAGTCGTACAAAAACAGCCTCCAAAGAAGGTTGAACAATCGAAAACAAAGGAGTATGTTGGTTCAAAAGACAACCAAAAAGTGAAGCAAAAATCGCCAACTACCACAGTAAAGAGTGATAAAGTCTCAAAGTGGTTGTGGCCAACAAAAGGGAGAGTAATCAAGAACTTTTCGGCGGGAGAACAGGGAAATAAAGGTATCGACATCGCAGGACAGCGTGGTCAACCTATCGTTTCAACCGCAGCCGGCACAGTCGTTTATTCAGGCAATGCGCTACGAGGTTATGGCAACTTAATTATAGTAAAGCATAACGACAATTATTTAAGCGCATACGCACATAATGACAAACTGCTGGTCACAGAAGGACAAAGCGTAAAAAGCGGACAAAAAATCGCCACCATGGGTAGTTCAGGTGCAAAGTCGGTCAAACTACACTTTGAAATTCGCTATCAAGGTAAATCAGTGAATCCAAAACGCTATTTGCCTTAAAACTTTGAAAAACAACTTGCGACATCATTTAGCGACATATTGAGTTGTCATGTCTTGCTAACTCGCCAGGGGGAGGCGTTATGAGTATCAGCAACACAGTAACCAAAGTTGAAGAGTTTGCATTTGACAATGCGTCAGTGAAGACCATTGATAACGAACTCGAAAGATCATCATCCACAGAAAGCAAAGCGACTGCGCGTGAAGAATTTGACGCGAGCAGTAAAAGCTTAGATGCAACTCAGTTGTATTTGGGCGAAATTGGCTTCTCACCTTTACTTACTGCCGAAGAAGAAGTGCTTTACGCAAGACGCGCCCTACGTGGCGACGAAGCGGCACGCAAACGTATGATCGAAAGTAACCTACGTTTGGTTGTTAAGATTTCTCGTCGATACAGTAACCGTGGTCTAGCACTACTCGATCTGATTGAAGAAGGTAACCTCGGCTTGATCCGAGCGGTCGAAAAATTCGACCCAGAACGTGGTTTCCGTTTCTCTACTTACGCAACATGGTGGATCCGACAAACGATAGAGCGAGCGTTGATGAACCAAACTCGCACGATCCGTCTACCTATCCACGTAGTGAAAGAGCTGAACATTTATCTGCGTACTGCGCGTGAACTTTCTCAAAAGCTCGATCACGAACCGACCGCAGAAGAAATTGCTGCTCAATTAGATATTCCAGTCGAAGACGTAAGCAAAATGTTACGCCTTAATGAGCGTATTAGCTCTGTCGACACGCCAATCGGTGGTGACGGTGAGAAAGCGCTGCTGGATATTATTCCTGATGCAAACAACTCTGATCCAGAAGTTTCGACTCAAGATGACGACATCAAATCATCGTTGATTCATTGGTTAGAAGAGTTGAATCCGAAACAGAAAGAAGTGCTTGCACGTCGCTTCGGCCTACTAGGCTACGAGCCTTCGACGCTGGAAGAAGTTGGTCGAGAGATTGGTCTGACACGTGAGCGAGTACGTCAAATACAAGTGGAAGGTTTACGTCGTCTTCGTGAAGTCCTAATCAAACAAGGTTTGAATATGGAAAACTTGTTTAACGTAGAAGACGATTAAGTAATCCGTATTTCACTAGATACACAAAAGGCTATGGTTCCCCATAGCCTTTTTTCTTTTTTGCTCGTCGGTGTGAGTCTGTTTACAGCATCTTCTTCAAGCGATACAGCTCTTCAAGAGCTTGGCGTGGCGTTAAGTCGTCAGGATCAATACCTGACAGAGCTTGTTCGACCTCGCTAGGCTCTGGAATCAGGCTCAACTGGTTAGCCACATCTACTGCACTTGGACGCGGTGTGTCACTGTTTTGCCCCAGTTGCTCTAGCTGAGATAGCTTGTTACGCGCATTTTTGATGACCGTTTTTGGTACGCCAGCTAAGCCCGCAACAGCCAAGCCGTAAGACTTACTTGCCGCACCTTCTTGAACTGCGTGCATAAAGGCAATGCTGTCTCCATGCTCTACGGCATCCAAGTGAACGTTCGCTAAGTTTGGCAGTTGGTTCGGTAACTCTGTTAATTCGAAGTAGTGAGTTGCAAATAGGGTCATCGCACCAATTTGTGTTGCGAGCCATTCCGCACTTGCCCAAGCTAAAGACAGACCGTCGTAAGTACTAGTACCGCGTCCGATTTCATCCATTAGCACCAAACTGTTCTTAGTTGCGTTGTGAAGAATATTGGCTGTTTCGGTCATTTCTACCATGAAGGTCGAGCGGCCAGATGCAAGATCATCTGATGCACCAATACGAGTAAATATACGATCTAAAGAACCAATCTGTGCGGATTCTGCCGGTACATAAGAGCCGATATGTGCCATCAATGCAATCAGCGCAGTTTGACGCATGTAGGTTGATTTACCACCCATGTTTGGACCGGTGATGATCAACATCTTACGGGCTGGGTTAAGCTCAATTGGGTTCGCGATGAACGGCTCTGTTGTTACTTGTTCTACGACTGGATGACGGCCAGCTTGAATGTGAATTCCTGCGTCTTTCACAAGCGTTGGGCGGCAGTAATCTAACGAATCTGCACGCTCTGCAAGGTTTTGTAATACATCTAGTTGAGACAGAGCAGAAGCTAGGTTTTGCAGCTTCTCAAGGTTTGGCATCAATAGATCAAACAGTTCTTCCCACAACTGTTTCTCAAGTGCTAACGCTTTAGATTTCGAGTTAAGTACTTTGTCTTCGTGTTCCTTAAGCTCTGGGATGATGTAGCGTTCAGCGTTTTTGAGTGTTTGGCGACGTACATAATGCGGTGGAACCAAATGGCTCTGGCCACGGCTCACTTGGATAAAGAAGCCATGAACGTTGTTATAGCCTACTTTAAGCGTATCGATACCGTGTCGTTCACGCTCATCTCGCTCAAGCTGCTCAAGATATTCTGTTGCACCGTCTGCCAATTTTCGCCATTCATCGAGCTCCGCATTGTAGCCTTCAGCGATGACGCCACCATCACGAATAACAACCGGCGGATTTTCTTTAATCGCGCGTTCTAACAGGTCACATACTTCGTCAATCGGAGCTGCATACTTCGCCAATTTCGTTAGGTACGGATGGGTCAAAGAAGCGGTGACAGATTCTAGCTCTGGTAGCTGTTGCATGGCATTGCGAAGTCTAGCCATATCGCGAGGGCGAGCAGAGCGTAATGCAAGGCGCGCTAAGATACGTTCAATATCACCAATTTGCTTTAACGTTGGTTGAAGATCGGCAAACAGAGCTTGTTCTTTAATCTCACCAATTGCATCAAGACGATTGTTTAACGTTTCAATGCAACGCATAGGCTGATGCAACCAACGCTTCAGCATTCGGCTGCCCATCGGAGTTGCACAATGGTCGAGTACTGCAGCTAGCGTGTTATCGGTTCCGCCTGCTAGATTTTGAGTAATTTCCAGATTACGTCGGGTAGCAGCATCAAGGATGACGGATTGATCCTGATGATCAAACGTTAAAGAGCGAATATGAGGTAAAGCCGTACGTTGAGTATCTTTTACGTACTGGATCAAACAACCAGCAGCACATAACCCTAAGGACGCATGTTCTACACCAAAACCAACCAGATCTTTTGTGCCAAATTGTTGATTGAGTTGTTGCTTAGCCGTATCAAGCTCAAACTCCCAGACTGGGCGACGACGGTTACCATTGCGGCTCGCCATTAAATGTACAGGTTCAAAATCTTCTGGGAACAGTAGCTCACGTGGTGCGGTACGTTGAAGCTCGGCTGTCATCGCTTCTTCAGTTTCTGGTTCTGTCAGTTGGAAGCGACCAGAGGTGACATCCAGCGTCGCATAACCGAACTTACCGTTGTGATGGTAAATTGCTGCGATTAAGTTATCGACACGCTCAGAAAGCAGCGCCTCATCCGTCACAGTACCTGGTGTAACGATACGCACAACTTTACGTTCTACTGGGCCCTTGCTGGTGGCCGGATCGCCAATCTGTTCACAGATCGCCACAGACTCACCAAGCTGAACAAGTTTTGCCAGGTAGCCCTCTACGGCGTGAAATGGCACACCCGCCATTGGGATAGGTTCACCTGCAGACGCACCACGTTTGGTCAATGAAATATCAAGAAGCTGAGAAGCTCGCTTGGCATCATCGTAAAAGAGTTCGTAGAAATCGCCCATGCGGTAGAACAGCAAAATCTCTGGGTTCTCAGCTTTTAGCTTGAGGTATTGCTGCATCATAGGCGTGTGTGTGGATTTTAACTCTTTGTTTTTAGTGGTGTTTTTTGTCATTTATCTTTTTAAATTCAATTGGTTACGAGATTCTATGAATCTCACTGAGTCCCACTAAGTTTCAGAGAATTTCACTAAAGCGCGGTTTCTAGTGTAGGTAAAAGTGTAGTTTTTTGGTTTCCTAAACTAGATAATAACTTTACCGCACCATACCAAGATGAGGGACGTCTGTTTATGGCTGAGAAGAAGAGTACCAAAACTGTAACTAATAAGGCAATTGAGGCATTGACTGCCGAGAAAGGTGTCTTATCTGATACAGGTGAAAATAAAGGCTTGCGAATTGCTTGCGGAAAAACTGGTCGAAAGACCTTTACCTATCGCTATAGAAGCCCTGAGCTGAATGGAAAGCTTGTTCAAATCAAATTGGGTATATTCCCCAACATTTCCTTAGAAGAAGCGAGGATAAAGCTTAGGGAGCTAAAAAGGCTGCGTGATAGCGGTGTTTGCCCTAAGTCTCATTTGGAAAGACTTGAGGCTGAAAAACAGAGGGAGCAAGAGGCTTTAGCTGTTCAAAAAATTACAGTCAAAGATGTAGTTGACTATTATCTGGAAAACTATATCGAAGATAAAGTGAGTGACAGTGGTAGGGTTATTAAAGGAGCTCGAAAACCCAAGGGTCAAAAGGAAGTAAGAAGAACGCTCTATGTTGATGTTGTTGATGTAATTGGTGAGCGTGCTGCCACTTCAGTTACAAAAGGGGACATTATCAGACTGGTGCAGGGGATTGTGGATAGAAATGCATCTGTGCAAGCTGGCTCAGTACTTCGAGAGTTATCTGGTGCTTTTGACTATGCGATTGGACTGGATTTCTTACCGGATGAATTTGTTAATCCGGCATTGCTTGCTAGAAACATGTTCAAAAAGAGCAAGGTCAAGCTAACAAGCAATAAGGGCAAGCGAGTGCTTTCTCATGATGAGTTGTTTAGGTTTCTAAAATGGCTACCGGAATCGAAGTTCTCCAAAAATGAAAAGGGAATATTACGTTTGACCTTATGGACAGGTTGCAGGACAGGGGAGGTTTGTAATCTTACATGGAGTCAAATCGATTTTGATAAGAAAACGATTCATCTTATTGAAACCAAGAACGGAAACGCTCGATATGTGCAGGTACCCAATCAAGCCATGGCTTGGCTTAAAAAGTGGCAGCAAGCACAGGGTGTCTCAAAGTCTCTGTACGTTTTCCCCTCACAACGAGGCAATTACCCTATATTGCAAAAGCAACTTACACAGAGTACTTGGCTGATGCGACGAGATGGTCTTATGATTGAAATGCCCCTTTGGACGCCCCATGACCTAAGACGCACTGTTCGGACTGAGCTTGCTCGTATGGGGTGCCCTACAGAAGTTGCTGAAGCGGTATTAGGCCATAGTGCAAAAGGTATCGAAGGCACTTACAACTTACACAGGTATGAATCAGAGTGTCGTCATTGGCTACAACGATGGGCGAATGAGCTGGATGCAATAGCTAACACTGAAACTAATATTGTTCAGTTCCCAGAGGTAAGTTGATACCTATTCAAATTTGATTTTTGATGCAGCAATCTGAACCTTCTCCTCAAAAGAGAAGGTTTTTTCTTCTTCATTGACGTCTTGGTGAGCAGGTTTTTCTGAATTTTTATTCGCCACTTCAAGCTCTCTATTGGCGCTCTCTAGCTCCTGATTCTTTTGGTAGAGCTCGCTTCTAAGCGCGGCGATTTCTTGCTGAAGCTCATCGATGTCATTGCGCTTTTCTTTCTTTTGCGTGACGGTTTCAAAGAGGTCGATACTCCCCTTTTCCATGTTGAAAGCCTCAATTAGCTGGGACAGTAACTCTGCGTGTGTAATGCCTTTTGCTAAAGAGGTAAATTGCTCTAGTAGCTCTGGGGAAACGTCAATGGATAGGGTTGCAACCCTTGAACGACTCTTTTTTTTGTGCCATGCATTTCTGAGTTTTATGACATTTTGGAGCCGCTCTTCAGGCTTGCCCCAGTACTTGTCAATGTTCTTTTTAAACTCACTCACAAACATTCTATCGCCAATGCTTGGTGTTTCAATTATTGCCTTAAAGGTGCCGGGGTAGTTCTTGGCGAGGTACTTTCGAAGCCATAAACGTTGTTCATTATTTTTAGTATCTAGCCACTTTACTGATGATGACATCTCTATTGATACCTTAATTTAGTCGTTTGGAAGTGACAGTTTATCAGGTTGTAAAGTGTGCTTTTGTGACCTATGACGTGGTCATAATGACAAGTCAGATGGTAATTTAAATACAGGGTGTATTTGTTGGTGGGTTAACTTGAAAAATATTATTTCTTTGTTGAGGAGTGAGGCTGTTGGTGTTGGGCCGGAGGAGAAGTATGCCATCGTTCGTCTGCTTCATTTGTCGAACCAAAGTGCAGGAAAGGTGGTTGCTAAATCAGCTCGAACGCTCGCGGGTGACTTGTCGATATCAGTGCAGTCTATGACTCTCGCCGTAAGGTATCTAGAGTCACAAGGTCACTTAGAAAGGTGGGGGGATTGGTCAAAAAACAAAAACGATAAAGAGGTGACTTATGTGCTCACTCCTGACTTTTATGCCAGCCTGAGTAGAAAGGAGCATGGTGCTTCCTTGATGATGTCGGAGCGCGTATCTGCACTTCTGGTATCGAAAGAGTTAAGTCAACTTTCAGTGAGGTCGGCAGTTAAATTGCTTCTGCTAACTTTGGTTGCTCACGCAGATGATAATGGTATTGTTGGTAATCTGACCATTAAGACCTTGGCATCTTTAGTGGGGCGGTTTTCAAAAGACCGTCACCGCTCTCAGTTGGCTCTTCTTAAACGAAAGGGCTTTATTCTAGATTACAGCCCGGGAGCATCTGAAGGTGTGCTGTTTGGGAAGCAAAGTAGTGAATATTTAGTCAATATGAATCATCCTGCGTTTCATCCATTTAGTGCTAAGTGCGGTGTTGTTGTAGGGTGCGAAATTAAGCATGCAGATGAATTGTGCTACCTAGCATCTTTGGTGCGTGATGGGATTTTTGTTGTGCCAAAGGATAGCCCCAATTACCAAGGTTCAAACTATTCAAGAATGCAAAAGCTTCAGCAGGAATTATGCCCCAATGATGAGGAAGGGTTTGGTACGTTACTGCGAGATACAGAGGGAGCTTTTGAGGGTGAAGTAAAAGGGCGTTCGCTGCAAAGGTACGTTCTAAAGTTAGCACTTGAGTTGCTAAAAAGAGATGGCAACAAGGAGTGTAGTGATGCCATATACAGCAGGCTTGTATTTGGTGAATTATTTTCAAATAAGTTCATAGCATCATTACCAGAAAACTTAGGGATAAAGCCAGAGGATAACTGGCTGCAATGGAGATGTGACGTTTGTGGTGTAAAGGTGCTTAATCGTGCGGAAAAACGATGTGTAACTCAGCTCATTGCAATCATCAAGTTCATAGAAAAGCTTGTGCGGGTATCAGTTGAGGCGCTGAGGAGATTGCTTGAAAAATTGGAAGTACGCCTTAAAAGCGATAGTTGTTTAGCGCTCTTTTACCGCCATGATGTGCGAGTTCTTTATCTCTTCAATTTGCAAGAAATCGTAAGCTAAAACAAAAAAATAAGTGGCGAGCTGGCATCTGCTCGTTTTGCTCGTCTTTGCTACAGTTTTGCCTTTGAGTTTGCGTCTATAGTGGACTAAAGCGTTTCGGAATAAGGAATTCTATATATAACTCTAGTTACTCACACTTCAAGCTAGAGGTTTTCTCTGAGTTACCCATTTCATCTACGACCCCTTACAGGGGAAGTCTGAGAAAAAATAAATACATGACTCTTGGTTTGTCTAACAACCGGAGTTTGAATTTATGTCCATACCAATTTACCAAGGGGAAAAGTACTTAGGGTTGCCAGTCAATTGCAAGCATGAATTGCATGAGAGTTATTTAGCGGCAACACATCGAGTTCTTCTCACCGCTCTTAGTCATCATCCCCGAAGCATTCTCTTTCACGTCATATTGAGATATCCGCAAAATTGGCTTAGTGGCTCTGAAGGAAGCATTACGCGCTTCCTTAAGGCGTTCAAGGCTAAGGTTCATGCTGACCAACAAAGGAGAATTAGGTGGGGTAAAAATTGTCACTTGACTCGCGTGAACTACATCTGGTGTCGAGAGAGCAGTACAGAGTTAAAGGAGCACTACCATGTATTCATTTTACTTAATCGTGACTCTTACAGAAAGCTAGGGCACCCAAGTGGACATCGTATAGGGGAGCTTACGTGGATGATATCTTCAGCGTGGGCGGGTGCGATAGGGCTTAACCATACGGATGTCGCGGGGTTAATTGAATTTAAGCATCCCAAGTCAATCATTGTGAAAGATATTCCGGGGAGCATAAAAGAGGAGTATGACGATGTCTTGAGAGACAGCTTTGAGTCAGCGTTTCACTGGATGAGCTATGCATGCAAACTGACTACCAAGGAGTACGGCAATGGGGTGCGTCATTTTGGAAGTAGCCAGTGACTCACTGCAAGAGCTACTGAAAGGCGCGGCCCTATAGAATATTTGGTTGCTAACTTCTTATATCGTATGAGACCACTTGAGCCTCCTTGGGGTTAATTATTTGGAGGTGCGAGGGTAGGCTGGTATTGGCTCTAGGAGGTGTAATGAGATTGATACGATTAAAAGAGGTGCTTCATAAAGTTGGGGTTAGCAAGGCAACGCTGTATCGATTGATTGCGGCGGGAGAGTTTCCTCAAAGCATCAATATTGCAAGCCGTGCAGTGGCATGGGAGGAATCGCAAGTAGATGAATACTTAATGCGAAAGGTTAGTGAGCAAACCTTCAAGCGTGAGCAGCAAGAAGCAAAAATGAGTCCTCACTATGTAAACCCAGAGCGGCTGAGAATGCCTCCTATTTTGCGTTACTAGCAAAAAAAGAAAGGGGCCTTGGCTGGCCCCTTGGTATTTTCGGTGGTGGTGCTAGTGACGGTCTGTGCAGTCAACCAAATCACTACCGCCACTCGACCACGTGCCACAAAGCTTTGAGTTGGTCCCGTCTGGATAAAAAGTCTGAACGGTGTAAACATCATCTGAATTGTGACGAGATACTGTTTGGGTGCCGTCATAGAAATCCGTAGAGCTGTATTCGTTCATTGTTCGAGTCCAACTATTAGCGTTGTAATGGTCGCTATTGTTAAAGTCTTGAATGATAAAGCTCAAGGCATCAAGCTCTGAGCCATCAAGGGCTTCAATGTTGTCACTTAAGCCAATCAAGCTCTCCATGCCAGAAGAGTTACCTTCGTAGTACGAGTGATTTGACTCCATATAAGGGGCGTCAGTTCCTTGATGGTAGATTTTGGTAATCAGAGACTGACCTATATTGTGGCTCACTCTGTCTAATTGCTCGCAGCTCTCCCAGTCAGTAATCTCCATCGTGTAGGCATTGTTGCTAACACCATAAACGGAATTGCCGCGTTGTAGGTAGGTTTCGTTAATTCCACAGCTTTGTTCAGGGCTATCTGGAGTCCAGTTGACAGTTGGGTTTAAGTGAACCATCTCTTCATACTCAATATCATCCGTAAAGCGAGTGAGCTGAGATGTAATGCTGTAGTTGGCTAGATTGGTTGCTAGGTCACGAGACATTGCATCAATGATATCAATCCAGTTTCCACGTGTTGCTTGAACAAATTCACGTCGATACCAGTTATCATCATACTCATTGCTATCTTCTTGCTGCATCCCTAAGAAGTACTCAACAAAAACATAATTTGCGTCTGGATGGGCTTGCTCTAGCTCTAAAGTCTCAGCGTAGGAAGCTTGAAGGCCGGGAACGAGGTCTTGTGCTAGTTGGTGTAACTCTTCATCACCGCTTTCAGCGTAGTCACTATAAAGCTCATCAACCGTCACATTGTAGCGTTGCGCAACCCTAAGTTCTTGCTGCTCAAGTCGCATTACAATTTCCTCTTGAAGTTGCTCTCTCGCTAGAATGCTTTCACAATTGAGCTCAGTGCCTGCACTTGCCAGCTCTTTCTCAACAGAGTCCCAGACGATGGATGTTAGAGGGGTTAGGTTGAGTAACTCTTCATCCGTGCTCATTGCGAAACTAGGCGGAGATACCATGGTGTAGGCTTTTTCAATCGGTTTGTCCGGGAAGTCGGAATCAATAGCACCAACAGGTACGTGCGTTACTGTAGGTACATATTGAGAGCACTCTGAAAGAGAAGAGCCTATCTCCAAGTCAAAGCCTCCATCCTTGCCTGTGATTGCGCTAGGCTCTCCTTCATCCAGCTTGCCGTTGAAGTTTAAGTCTAGAAAGACCGTTGCTCCAGATATATAGCCATCAATGACCTTTCCAGATACGGTGGCTCTTGCTCCTTCATCATTATTGCCGCCGGAGCCTCCACCACCACAAGCGGCAAGAGAAGTGGTGATAACCGTAGCCAAAAGCGTTTTAGTGTATTTATTCATGTTATTTCCTTATTTTGAACAAAGGTGTTTTCGCGATGTATCCCATTGCTGCGCTGCTCTGGATTGCGCTTTTATAGAATAATATGCGTTTGTTTTTCACTTGAATGATGCCTCACTATTCGGTTGGTTGAGTGCTGAATAGTGAGGCTGTGATTCCATGGTTTTCATAGAAGAATGCCAGCGACCTAAAGAGTGATTGGACAGGTCAAAGTCCTCAGGGTAGTCGACGTGAAAAGTAAGAACCTTGAGCTCCATAATATCACTCAAAGGTAGGTCGAGGTAATTGCTGGGTTGATTTTTATAAGTTAAATAAATCTCGCCTGACATCACGTAGAGGCCAAGTGGTGAAACTTGCCTTATCTCCTCACCGGAGTGGAGAGTTAGCGTTACTTGTCGTTGCTGAACAAGAGCTACAGCAATGGGCTCAAAGTGCCTTTCGATAAGTTGAGGGTGTTTCAAGGTGTTGGTGATAGACAGAATTTTGCCCGCCCCCTCTCTAGGAGGTTTTGTTCCGGTGTGCGAGCGAGGTTGGATATCTAAAATGCCAAAAGCAGAGTCAATGGCGTATTGAAGTGATTGAGGTAAGTGCTGAATAGAGTTGATTTTGCCAATTGCAGGAGGAGTAATTCTCTTGCTCCTGGGGTAGGGAAAAAGGAAGCCTTACGACGATAACCATAAGGCTTGCTACGGGTGTCCTTTTCTACATCAAAATACTCAACAATAACGTCCAGATTGCGCTGGACGCTTCTTATGCCGCGATATATTCCTGCGTTAGCAAGCTCTGCTTTCAACTCGCTTGCTGTCACCTTTCGCCCTTGCGGAATGCGATGATACAGCTCAAACACCAATGATAACTGCTCTGTTGCGTTGATTTTATCGTTTGTTGTCATGATTGTATCGATGCTGGTGGTTTGTTAATAAGTCACAAGCCATCCTAATGATAGGTGCGTCATTATCTGACCGATGGAGTTTTAGCTTTGGGTTGTTGTGATGTCGTCGTAGGCGTCAGAGTCTAAGTAGGAGAGGAAGTTGCTTTCCCACATCTTGTAAAAGCCACTCACCCCTAGCGTGTTTATTGGTTGCCAACCAACGCCCGCAAAAAAGCAGGCACCGTTAGCAATATCGAAATCAACACTCCTTTCTAGTTCTGGGTAAGCCCTCCCCATGTAGGCAAAGTCTGTGATGTATTGAATGCACCAGTTGCCAGTACCTGTCTTTGTGAGGCGGATTTCGACCGGGTGATACCCTCCAGATTCTGCTGAGTAACTTGAATCTCGGAAGTTAAGAGTGATGGTTTGGTCTGATGTGTCTGGTTTGCTTTTAAGTAGCCTATCAAGGGCAAGCTTCATGCCATTGGATACAGGCAGGCTGCATGGTTCGATAGGAGAGTATGTTTTCTTTGTCATAGTGATTCCTTTTTATCGGTTGATTTCTAGTTGAAGTTTTTGGTGATGGTTAGTTGCTGTTGGTCGAAGTGGTGCAGGGAAAGATGGTGAGTAAACATGGCAAGCCAACTTTGAAGCAAAGCAATGGCCTTGGGTTGATTTAGGTCGCAGCGTTTAATGTCGGGCTGGTAAAACCATTGGCTCTGGAAATTGAAGTACAAAGCCACATCAACACTTTGTGCGCTTGGACTGGGGTAGTCGAAGGTCGCTATAAGTCGTACGGTCCAGTTCGCTTTGGTTGTCGTCCTATCAACTCTGATTTCTACAGGTTGTATACCTTCACGCAGAGAGTAGAAGTGGGAGTGCTTGAGATTGAGAGTAAGTTGCTTGGCATTGTCTGGCACTGAGTAGTGGCTAATGATGGAGTTGATAAGCTCTTCAATGCGATAGCGGCTTAATAGTGCGTGTGCGTTCGTTTGGCCCTTCATTACATCCATCCTTTCTCAGCAAGAGATACGCAATCTTTTCCAGCAACGATGTGGTCAAGTGCCCTTACGTCTATTAGCGCTAAAGACTCCTTTAGTCTCTGTGTGATTCGTCTGTCTGAATCTGAAGGGGTGGCGTTTCCTGATGGGTGGTTGTGGGCGAATATAACGGCTGCTGCGTTATGGTTTAGGCAACCCTTCACTACCTCTCTTGGGTGGATGGTAGCTGTGTCTATAGTTCCGTAAAAAACCTCCTCAAAAGCAATGAGGCGGTGCTGGTTGTCCAAGTACAACACGGCGAAAACTTCTCTCTCGTAGCCCCCTAGTTTGTACTGGATAAAGTCTTTAACTGCTTGAGGTGAGCTTAGGAGCTCTCCTCTTAAGTAGAGCTCGGTAATTATCTCTGCTGCTTTCTCTAATACTTGGTGAGCGGTTGCTGGCTCTGGAAATGAGTAGGTTTGATTGGTGGTTTTACACATGTACTGACTCCTTTTGAATTTAATCGTCAACTAATTCAAATGGGTAATATGTGTTTGAAATTATTTGGATTGGACTTATGGAGGGTTGGTGGTGGGTTTGGTTAAAAAATACTGAGTCCGGTTATCTCATGAATGAATAATGAGAGGTAAATCATCATGAGATTAATACGTTTAGAAGAAGTCCGTAACCTCACCGCCCTTAGCCGTTCGGCGATATACCGAAAAATGAAAGCAAAGGAGTTTCCTCAAACCGTCAACCTTGGTGACAGGTCGGTCGCATGGGTTGAGGAGGAGGTTAGGTCTTGGATACATGACCTAGTTGAAGCTAGAAATGAATAGGAAGTTTGGCGTCTATTTGGTGAAGGGCGTTTGATTGTGTGTCATTGAGAAATCAAGCCTCAAGTCAAACGCTTTAAACTCTGATATTATCGGCAGAATAAGCCAGATTAAACGCAGAAATGATAGCCTCAAGGCTATGAAACTTGCATGGAGTTACAATGCCAACGTTAGAGTTTAAAGGTAAACAGTTTGTTTACTCGCATCACCTAAGTGTTCCTTTCCGTGAGTTAAAAATCGACTCAGAAAAATCATTACCAAAAAGTGACAGTAAGCCGTCTCTTGATGACAACCTGATAATTCATGGTGACAATCTAGAGGGCTTAAAAGCTTTGTTGCCAACTCATGCAGGTAAGGTTGATTGTATCTTTATTGACCCACCATACAACACAGGTAACGAAGGGTGGTGCTACAACGACAATGTGCGCTCTCCATTAATGCAAGAGTGGCTCAAAAAAGCTGCAAACCCTGTAGATAAGGAAGACTTAGAACGCCACGACAAGTGGCTTTGTATGATGTGGCCTAGGGTGCAGTTGTTGCGCGAGTTATTGTCAGAGGAGGGGAGTATCTGGATGACTCTGGATGATAACGAAATCCATAGAGCCAGAATGCTGTTTGATGAGGTTTTTGGAAGTGACAATTTTGTTGCTTGTTGTGCTTGGGAAAAAACTTACACACCTAAGAGTAATGGTAGGGTCATCAGTACAGACCATGATTATGTACTCATATACTCTAAAACTCAGGCGTTTGTCGAGCATGGCTGGAACTACCTATCCAAAAATGAAGAGCAGGTATCTCGTTATACTAATCCAGACAATGACCCTAAAGGGCCATGGCGAACCTACCCTTTAGATGTAAGAACTGAAGATAGTGCAAAACGAGAAAAATACCGTTACCCGATTACGCTGCCGTCAGGCCGTGTGGTTAAGCCAGCGAAAGGAAGGCATTGGGCTTTGCCTGAGCATGAGTTTGAAAAGCAAAGGGCGGCAGGAGAGATTTATTTTGGAAAGTCGGGTGATGCCTTGCCTAACAAAAAGTCTTATTACAACCCAGATGAAGACAAGGGTGTAATAGCTCGTAGCTGGTGGAGTTATAAAGAAACAAAAGGGAACCAAGATGCCAAAAAGAAATTGTTAGAGATTTTTGGTGAGGATGAATCTGATTTTATTACGCCTAAGCCTTATCAATTGATTGAGCGAGTGCTTGAGATTGCGACTGATAAAGACTCGCTCATACTTGATTCCTTTGCTGGCTCCGGCACTACAGCACAGGCAGTTCTGGAGGCTAATAAGAAAGACGGCGGCAGTCGGAAGTTCATATTGATTGAATGCGAAGACTATGCAGACCATGTGACAGCAGAACGTGTAAGACGTGTAATTAGCGGTTATTCGTTCGGCTATGTTCCCTTTAACTGTTGTTATACTTAAAGTAGGCAACGATTGGAGGGAACTCCTATGCTTCAGTCACAGTT
>NZ_JAWPOX010000218.1:0-935 GCF_033344475.1 Vibrio sp. 1288 | reverse complement strand
GCCAACTCAAACTTGGGCGTATTGAACGCGCTGGCTCGTTTGGGTTCGGGTTTTGATATCGTATCTGGTGGTGAACTAGAGCGTGTGATTGCTGCGGGCGGTGATGCGAAGAAAGTCGTGTTTTCTGGGGTGGGTAAAACGCCAGCAGAAATGAAGCGCGCACTAGAGCTTGGCATCAAGTGCTTCAACGTTGAATCTGAGCCGGAACTCGAACGCTTGAATAAAGTGGCGGGCGAGCTTGGTGTGATTGCGCCTATTTCGCTACGTATTAACCCAGATGTTGACGCGAAAACTCACCCTTATATTTCGACTGGTCTTCGTGACAACAAATTTGGCATTGCGTTTGACCGCGCGCCAGAAGTGTATCAATTCGCCCAGAGCCTACCTAATCTGAATGTGCAAGGTATCGACTGCCATATTGGCTCTCAGTTAACGAGCATTGACCCATTTATAGATGCAACCGACCGTTTGCTGGCTTTGATTGATGACCTGAAAGCACAAGGCATCAACATTCGTCACCTCGACGTTGGTGGTGGTTTAGGCGTGGTATATCGTGATGAATTACCGCCTCAGCCTTCTGATTACGCGAAAGCGTTGTTGGGGCGTCTTGAAAATCATCAAGACCTAGAACTGATTTTTGAACCAGGCCGTGCGATTGCAGCAAACGCCGGTATTTTGCTCACCCGTGTGGAGTTCCTAAAACACACTGAGCATAAAAACTTTGCCATCATTGATGCGGCGATGAATGACTTGATGCGTCCAGCACTGTACCAAGCTTGGCAAGATATTGTGCCTGTTTCCCCTCGCAATGGTGAGCCACAAACTTACGATTTGGTTGGCCCGATTTGTGAAACTGGTGACTTCTTGGGTAAAGATCGCGCACTCGTTTTGCAAGAAGGTGATCTACTCGCGGTTCGTTCAGCAGGTGCCTATGG
>NZ_JAWPOX010000217.1:0-935 GCF_033344475.1 Vibrio sp. 1288 | reverse complement strand
TTGTTGGCTACGACTTGATTCTTCACGGTATCAGTATTTTTGATGAGAAATACGTCACCATCACTTGTGTGCTTTGGTTTGTTCTTGAAATCGCACTCTTTGTTATCTACAAGCTGATTGAAGAAGATTAGAACATCAAGCCGCTAGTTAGAATATATAAGCCTCTGAAGTGATTCAGAGGCTTTTCCGTTTATAGGCAGCAATATTTTACACTTATCGAGGTCAGCACTAGATTGCAGATTTTGTTCATCTTTGATTAAGGTTGGTAAACTTAGACTCGTGATACTCAAGTTACTTCTAAGGAAGCGTTGGGTATAAAAACTGGTGAGATAAATAAAAACTATGAAAAGAATAAAGCAACACGTGAACGACTTTATCAGCCGTGGTATGGATTCTAATGTAAGAATTGCGGTAACTGGGTTATCCCGAGCGGGTAAAACGGCCTTTATCACGTCTTTGGTTAATCAGTTGCTTCACACCGCCACTCACGACAATCTACCTTTATTGACCGCCGCGAGAGACAAACGCCTTATTGGTGCAAAGCGTGAACCTCAAACCAATATGATGGTGCCTCGCTTTGCTTACGACGAGGCGATGAGCCAGATTCATGCGAACCCACCACAATGGCCAGTGCCAACGCGTGATGTGAGCGAAATTCGCCTAGCTTTAAAATACAAACCAAAGAAAACGACCAAGAAGCTGCTCAGTAAAACGGCGGTTCTCAATGTTGACATCATCGACTATCCGGGTGAATGGCTATTGGACTTGCCTTTGCTCGATATGAATTTTTTGAGTTGGTCTCAAACGCAGTTTGACGCGCTGAAAGGCAAACGCAAAGAGTTAGCTCAAGCATGGCTAGCTGAACTCGAACAGATCGAGCTCAATGCGGATGCAGATGAAAAACAGCTAGAGAAAGTGGCTCACGCCTACACGGA
>NZ_JAWPOX010000216.1:0-935 GCF_033344475.1 Vibrio sp. 1288 | reverse complement strand
GTGGATTAATTCACCCGGGTGGCGGTACTTACGCGGCGCGCTATGTTGAAAAGTATCCCGAGTTGCGTCCTAAACTTGCTCAGTACATGCACATTAAAGAGCGTGACAACGAAGAAGGTGACGAGCTACTAGAAAGCTTGCAAAATATGGACGATGACGCCATTAATGCTCTAATTGCAGGAGCAAGTATGTTTATTGAAGGCAAGGAAATGTGGCTTCGTCGTGGAGACCGTTACTTCGTATTTTCCAAAGATGTTTGGCAAGAAAACGTCGCGAATGCGGGTCTTTCTTATACATTAGCGTCACAAAGCAAAAGCTGTTTCGTAAAACGAGGCAACATATGTTGGGATGTAGAAGATCACTCGCAAGTATTGCGGATCAGCATGATCATCCTTGTCATTGCAAACATCTTGCTTGTCATTGGCTGGGCGGTGTACCGTTGGAACAGTAAGCGTGAAGAACTTCGTAGCCGTATGCTGGTCTTACAGATCTTAACGCATGAGCTTCGAACGCCAATTGCTTCACTATCGCTAACCGTCGAAGGATTTAGACGAGAATTTGAGCACTTACCTGAAAGTGTGTATGACGAATTCCGAAGATTATGTGAAGATACTCGCCGATTGCGTCAATTGGCGGAGGCAAGTAAAGATTATTTGCAATCTGATAACCAAATGCTTGCAACAGATTGGGTTCCATCTGTAGCAGAATGGCTAGAATATAAGATTGAAGAAGAATTTGATAACGCTGTGCTTTTCAACATCAACGAAGATGTAGCGGCAAAAGTTAACGTTTACTGGCTTGGAACATGTATCGATAACTTATTGCGAAACGCACTTAAGTATGGCGTTCCACCGGTTGAACTGAATGTTCAAACCAGTGAAGAAAAAATCGTATTCCAAGTCCGAGATGCCGGTGATTTGACTTCTAAAGACTGG
>NZ_JAWPOX010000215.1:0-935 GCF_033344475.1 Vibrio sp. 1288 | reverse complement strand
GCCGGATTGTGACAACTGAGTGCTGATCGTTTCTGCGTGTTGCAAGGTGTCATTGATGTTGTTGACGATCTGTTGAATCGCCACCAAGTTCTGGTTGATGTCTTCCGCCACCGCACTTTGTTCTTCTGCCGCTGATGCGGTTTGAATTCCCATATCGCGAATTGTACCAATAGAATGGTGGACACCAGACAAAGACTGTTGAATCAGTGCCGAATCTTCAGCCGTTTTCACGCCGCGTTCTTGACTGGCGGACATGGTCGTGACGGCTCGAGATACACCACTTTGTAGCTGTTTAAGCATATCGCCAATTTCATGAGTGCTATTTTGCGTACGGCTCGCTAGTGAACGCACTTCATCGGCCACCACTGCAAATCCACGCCCTTGCTCGCCCGCTCGCGCGGCTTCAATTGCCGCATTGAGCGCCAATAAGTTGGTCTGCTCAGCAATCTCGCCAATCACATCCAATACTTTGGTAATCTGCTCCGTTTGCTGACTCAACTCAGAGATAGCATCCGATGTGCTGTTGATCTCTGTAACCAACTCAGTAATGCCTTGAATCGCTTGTTCGACCTCTCGCTGGGCTTCGGTGACCTGATCGTTCGCATCGTCAATGGCCTGCGCAGTGGCATTTGTATTGCTCGCGACTTCTTTTGCCGTCATGCTCATCTCTGTTACGGCTGTCACCACTTTATCCGTTTCCAAACAGTGACTCTGCATTTGACCGCTCGCTGTGCGCGTTTGATCATTCAGTTCTTCAGAAACTGTTTGAACGGCAGAAGCAGATCGATGAATGTCCTGCATCAGTGGGTGAAGTTTATCCATAAATTCATTAAAGGCAGCCGCGACTTCGCCAACTTCGTCTTTACTTTCCACTTTTAGACGCGCAGTTAAGTCACCGCCACCCGCAGCAACATCTTTGAGAGAATCGGCGACGT
>NZ_JAWPOX010000214.1:0-937 GCF_033344475.1 Vibrio sp. 1288 | reverse complement strand
AAATTAGGCTTACCAGAAGGCATCGCGATTGCAATCGGCGAGTTTGATTGCCACATGGGTGCCGTTGGTGCCGGTGCTGGTGCCAACGATTTAGTTAAAGTCATTGGCACTTCTACCTGTGACATTTTGATGGTTGAATCACAAAACGTCGGTGACCGCACTATTCATGGTATTTGTGGTCAAGTCGAAGGCAGTGCCATACCCGAGTTGCTAGCACTTGAAGCCGGACAGTCCGCTTTTGGCGACATGTATGCCTGGTTCAAAAACGTCTTAATGTGGCCACTACAGGCTTATGCCGAGCACAATCCAGACTTTGCCTTAACTGCCGAAGAAGTTGCTTCAGAACTTTTGCCAATGCTCTCGCAAGCTGCCGAGCAGCAAGGTATCGACCAATATACTCCGGTTGCAATGGATTGGCTCAATGGCCGCCGAACCCCTTACGCAAACCAGCGTCTTAAAGGTGCCATTTGTGACTTAAACCTTGGTAGCTCATCACCTGCAATTTTCTCCGCACTCGTAGAATCCACTGCGCATGGCGCAAAAGCGATCGTCGATTGCTTTATAGAACAAGATGTCACTGTCGAACGCGTCATCGCCATTGGTGGCATTGCGCAAAAATCCCCTTACGTGATGCAAATGTGCGCCGATGTGATTGGTCGCGACATCATCGTGGTCGAATCAGATCAATGTTGCGCATTGGGGGCAGCGATTTTTGCAGCCGTCGCAGCTGGCGTTTACCCGACGACTAAATCAGCACAAGCCGTGATGGCAAGTCCTGTTCGTCAAACCTACTCACCAACACCAAAAGTGCAAACATTGCGAGCACAGCGTTACGCGACGTATCGCGAGCTTGGGCAACACATGGAGCAGATTGCGGAGTTTCACCAATCGCAGGAGCGTGAAGATGTCTGAACAAATCGTCTGGAATGATGCGGAC
>NZ_JAWPOX010000213.1:0-938 GCF_033344475.1 Vibrio sp. 1288 | reverse complement strand
AGAGAAAGCCACTGGTGAGCTCAAAAAAGAGATGAACATGGCGAACGATCAACAAGAGCGTGCCATGGCATATCAACTAGCGATGACAATGGAGATGACACAATGATGATTTCTTCTTCACTGCCATCGTCAAATGCCGCTTCATCTTCAGAAGGCCGAATCACGCAAGCAAAAGACGTTCAAGGCTTTTCGCAGCGCAGTGCTTCAGGGCAAACACCTCTGAATCAATCCGCAGCATTATCAGAGCAAGCAGTACCAAGCTTTCGCCTTGCTGCACAAACTTTCTCAAGTGAAGAGCGCAACGAGGCGACAACTGCAACAACGGAAGAAAATGCTGCTGTTGACACCACAGGAATGAATGTTCTTCTGAGTGCAACAACACCAACTGAAACACCAGACCTTGCAGCGCAAGCGCAAACCTTGACGCAAGGCATGCTAAACATGGCTGAGAAATCGGTTGCGTCATTCAACAAAGTCAATCCGTTGGAAGTAAAAGGTGAAGCAAAAACAACAAGCCCAGCGCAAGCTAATGCCTTGTTAAACACATCACCGCAACAACAAGATATTCAAACTAGCCAAACAGCTTCTGCGAATGCACGCGTGAATACCTCTACCGCAGACTTTCAAGCATTGTTGAACCAACCAGCGCAAGGGCAAGCAACGACTGCACCACTGAACGTTCAAACTTCTGCTCCGTCCGCTCAAGCAGTGAGCGCTGCGACAGTAGCTCATGCTCATACGCAAGGCTCAGAGTGGGCAGCAGTGAAAGTGGACACAAGTGCAGGCAAATGGGGCGAGCAGATGATGCAGGTGCTGCATGACCGAGTCACCTTGCAAGCACAGCAAAGTGTTCAGGAAGCGAAAATCCGTCTCGATCCGCCCGATCTAGGCAAACTGGATTTACTCGTTCGTGTTGAGGGCGATCGATTGAGCGTACA
>NZ_JAWPOX010000212.1:0-939 GCF_033344475.1 Vibrio sp. 1288 | reverse complement strand
GAGAATATCGACTGGTTTGAATCTCCTAAAACCATCTTGAAATCTGATGAGAACGGCATCGAACGTTGGTTCCCAGATGGGGTGATGAATACGTCTTGGTTGACACTGGATTACCATTGCGAACAAGGACGTGGTGATAATACTGCGCTAATTTATGACTCACCAGTAACGGGAAATAAAAAGACTTACACTTACCGAGAGCTACGCGATCAAGTTGCGAAAATTGCCGGTATGCTGTCTGCCCAAGGCTTTGAAAAAGGCGACCGAGTTGTTGTTTACATGCCTATGATCCCAGAAGCGGCAATGGCAATGCTTGCTTGTGCACGTTTGGGTGCGATTCACTCAGTTGTGTTTGGTGGTTTTGCGCCTAATGAGCTGGCGGTACGTATTGAAGATGCAGAGCCAAAAGTCATTATGACGGCATCGTGTGGCATCGAAATCAGTAAAATCATTCCGTATAAACCATTAGTAGACAAAGCCATCATGGACAGCCGTTGGAAACCTGAGAAAGTGTTTGTTTTCCAGCGTCCAGAATGCGAAGCCGAGCTAAACCAAGCGAGGGATCTGGATTGGCAGCAAGAGTACAGCCAAGCACTTCCACATGCCTGTGTACCAGTACTGGCGACAGATCCGCTATCTATCCTTTATACCTCAGGCACGACGGGTAAACCGAAAGGGGTGGTACGTGATAACGGTGGCCATGCCGTGGCACTGAAGTACTCAATGAGTGCAATCTACAACATCCCGCAAGGTGGTGTGTTCTGGGCGGCATCCGACGTGGGCTGGGTAGTTGGTCACTCGTATATTGTTTACGCGCCATTGATTCATGGTTGCACCACAATACTGTTTGAAGGTAAGCCAGTCAGAACACCAAACCCTGGCGCATTCTGGCGTGTGTGTGACGAGTATAAAGTGGATGCTTTATTCTCAGCGCCTACC
>NZ_JAWPOX010000211.1:0-939 GCF_033344475.1 Vibrio sp. 1288 | reverse complement strand
CAGCATGCGCTGAATGAGAACTATCCTGCTGGCTTGCCATCGATGGATCATCCACACAATGAAATGTTGTACTGGGGCGTAGAAGGTGGGCTTCTGCCTGTATTAGGCATAATCCTCGCAATGGGATTGGTTTTACATAGGATTTATCAAGCCAAACGTGGCACACGCCTAGCGTTGCTTGCGTTATTCATTCCTATCGTACTTCACTCTCAGTTGGAATATCCGTTTTATCACTCTCTCGTGCACTGGCTGATTTTCATCATTTTGCTGTATTGGGTCGACCAGCGTGTCTCGCGCTATCGCCAAGTTGGGTTTAGCAAAGTGACCAAAAGTCTGCTACGTGTTTTTAGCTTGGTGATTCCGGCCGTGTTTACCTTCTATATGGTGAGCGCACTACACACGAACTACATTCTGACGAAGTTCGAAACTACGCGACCAACTAACCCTGATATTTTGAATCAGGTAAGTAACCCGGTCGTATGGAAAGACAGATTTGACTGGGACGTTTACAGTACCTTTTTGAATATTGGTCTGTACAAGCAAGATCCAAGTTTGATTCAACCTTATATTGATTGGTCATTGCAGATCATTAAAGATAAGCCACGCCCTGCGTTCTACAATAACTTAATCTTGGCTTATCAAGGACTGGATGACAGCAGTAAAGCAGAACAAATTCGTGCTGAGGCTCAATTCTTATTTCCGAACATCGACTTTAGCCAAGTAAATTATCAACCACCCTCACAAGCCCAATCGGCAACACCTAGCATGTCTGATGCGGAATAGACAAACAAAAAAGCGAAGGACTTCCTTCGCTTTTTTGCTTTCAGCCCAATGATTTTAGGCCCTGTTGGTTATGAGTAATAGAGTTCCAAGCTCTTGAGACGCTCTAATGCGCAACTCTTACTCAGTTAAAGACTCTTCCAGAGCCTTCAAGCACAG
>NZ_JAWPOX010000210.1:0-945 GCF_033344475.1 Vibrio sp. 1288 | reverse complement strand
CACGGAGGCCGTTAGACAGGACATGAAGGATAAACCTGAGTACAGCGAGGATACAGAGATGAAAGCGCAACAATTTAAAGAGCTAAAAAAGAAGCTTGGAGACCTGACGGCAAGTCAGTTAAAAACATTGCAAGGCGAAATCAGCATGACGCTGAACAAAAAGGAAAAGCCATTGCTCTCCACTGAAGAGCGTGAAATGTTATCTAAACTGTTTGTTTGATTAAGTTATTGATATAAATCACTTGCACGTTTTATAAACACTTCCTATGCTAACAGCAGCATAATAAGTGGAATTATAATCATGCCAGTTTCAGGGATTCAATCCGGTCAACAAATCATGCAGTTATCGCACAAGATGGCGGATAAAGCTGCACATGAGATTCAACAAACCTTCGTAAAAGGCGGTGAAGACTTATCATTCAATAAAGTCGAACTCGCTAAAAACGTGGCTTTCGCCGCGACCCCTTCCCTAGCCGCACATGCCACTGTTATCGAACCTCTTATCGAAGTTACTCAAGCCGCAAGTTACAACCGTATTGGTGCGTCCGTTGTGGAAAAAAATAACGAGGTAATTGGCAGCCTTCTCGACATTCACGTCTAAAGAAACCAAGATAAAAATTATACCTAACTCCCTTTCCAGATATTGAAGAACACCAAACGCTAATAAGCGCAGCGGTCAAATCTAACCGCCGCACTTTTCATTTCTCAAGTCACTTTATCCGTTATCAATAACACCTCGATTAAGAAGCGATTCAACAATCTCGTTTGAGCTTAATCCATTGAAGTCTATTGCCTGACCTAAGTTCTCAACCACAATGGTCTGATGAACGTTCGCATCAGTAGTAATGCTCAAAGAGACATTGTCTGTCGTGGCATCATAGTCCGCTTGAATATGCGCAAGTAACTCATCAATTCCTGCCATTGGGTCATTTAAATCCGCAATCA
>NZ_JAWPOX010000209.1:0-945 GCF_033344475.1 Vibrio sp. 1288 | reverse complement strand
AACTGCGTCCCTAACTGGCCCGCACCTGTTGTTTTCATTCTGACCTAGTCCAATAGATATTTTCTCAACAAGATAAGAGGCTTAAGTAACAGAAATATGACAAGTCAAACTGCTCACTTCTTCATCAAATGAAATACAAACGCCACAGAAGTGAATCATAACTGTCAAATTATCTGCACCAAACCGTCACATTCCACCCATAGGATAAAAAGCGAACTTACTGACCTAGTCCAGAAGGATGGAGACAATGAAAACTTTGCTTAGCCGTTCCACTGCCGTGCCTGCCAAACTGCTTGCAGCCACCGCAATTACAGCAACATTATCGGCGCCTGCTTTTTCAGCGGATGCCAATGTAGAATCCCTAGTAAAAGCCGCTCAAAAAGAAGGCTCGGTTTACAGTGTGGGCATGCCAGACAGTTGGGCAAACTGGAAAGACACGTGGGCTGATTTGCAATCAAACTACGGTTTGAAACATCAAGACACTGACATGAGCTCTGCACAAGAAATCGCGAAATTCGAAGCAGAGAAGAAAAATGCAACCGCAGATATCGGTGACGTCGGTTTTGCATTTGCGCGAGTTGCCGTGAAAAAAGGCGTAACTCAACCGTATAAACCGACCACTTGGAATGACATTCCCGATTGGGCGAAAGATAAAGATGGCCACTGGGCGCTGGCATACACTGGCACTATCTCTTTTATCTCAAACAACAACCTAGTCAAAGACGCACCAAAAACTTGGGGTGACTTACTCAAAGGTGACTACAAAGTGACGGTTGGAGACGTAGGCGTTGCGGCGCAAGCGAACAACGCGGTTTTGGCAGCCGCTTTTGCCAACGGTGGTGACGAATCGAACCTTAAACCAGCAATCAAGTTCTTTGCTGAACTGGCGAAACAAGGTCGCTTGTCATTTACCGATCCGAACATCGCCAACCTAGAAAAAGGCGA
>NZ_JAWPOX010000020.1:0-91940 GCF_033344475.1 Vibrio sp. 1288 | reverse complement strand
AGCAAGCCAACTTGTCGTCAAAATCGGTGTTGCAAAAACGGGAGTGACCATAGATTCCGTTTTCTGAGACGACCCCTACAATACCGACACCGATGGCTGTTACGGCGACCTTACGCAGGTCTTCACCGATAGCTCCCAGAGTCTTCTTGTCAGGAGAGAAAAGACGCACAAACCACGTCTTAATACGCAAAAACTTTTTCATGATTACCTCCATAGTTGAAGAGGAGGCGAATCATGCCCGAGAGGGCATGAACACCCCCTCAGGGTTAAAGTTTTAGGCAGACAAAGCTGTTGGCTTCGCCTTGTTCATCTTCATTGAGTTAATGATCTTCGTCGCTTCATCAGCAAACGGGCCAGTAACTTGGATAGGCTCCCTTCTTGCGAAGGAGGCTGTCACCATCATTCTCTGGCCGTGCATCAGATGACGATACCGAGACCGCATAAGCTCAACGTAGGCCGCAGAGTCCCCCTCCCACCCCTCAGGGGGAGAAAAGGGGCACACCGCGTCGTTACCAGGCGTTGTATCAACCTTCGAGACATCAATGACGGCCATACTCAGCTCTCCTTCTCGCAATGAAATCGCGCAGGTAGCGAGCATTCGGGAAACCGAGGCTTCCCTGACTCATCAGGACATCGTTCCAGTCAATCCCTTTCGCTCTGGGCGGGATCGGGAGTTTAGGCAGCAGGACGTACACACGAATGCCGCGCTTCTCCAGCTTGGCTTTCAGCACGTTCGCTGACTTCTCACCAGTCACAGACTTATCTTTGTCAGCCCAGATCAGTACGGTGTGAACACCTTCTGGAACCTCGAAGGACTCCATCAGGGTCGCATTGACCGTTGACCAAACCGGGATTTGAGTGACTCGATAAGCTGACAGGGCTGTTTCCAGCCCTTCTGCAACACCCAGGATACCCTCAGTCGGTTCACCGAGGCGGATGGCCGCGCCATTGACATCCAAACCGTCAGGAATGGGCATCATCTTCTTGGCGTTGCCGACCTTGGCTTTTTTACCGTTTTGGGTGAGATAGGTGCGGTGGAGCGTTACCAGGTTGCCTTCCACATCTCGGATAGCGCAGACGATAGCCGGGAATTTCCCAACTTCATTGCCATCTTCGTCGTAGTAGGCCATAGCCGGATTGAACCGCAGACAGTCTGTTTTTTCTACTTCATCAACCTTGAACAGAAGCTCGCGGTTTTTGAAGTACAGACGCATTGGCTCAGTCACATGACTGGAGAACGGCAAACACTCGTTCCATACCTTCTCGATTTTCTCACGGAGACGAGCACTGTAAGCGCGTTCGCGCTCCATTCTCTTCTCCATTTCTTCTTGGAGCTCAAGCAGCCAAGGCTTAGGTTGTTCACGAAACATCGGAACAACTTTCGGCTTGTTTTCGCTGCTTTGCTCTTCCGGTTGTGTGGCCGCATGTTGTACTTGCGGTGCCGGAGCTTCTACCGTGCGGTTGACCACAGGGGCCGACTCAACATGGTGACTCACCGGCTCAACACCACCGTTCGAGCGAGCGCGGAACTGCGTTACCGTAGCGCCGCGACGTTCCACCAGCCAGGTGTTGCGATGCGTTTGCATAGGTTGTTCTCTCACAACATTCCCCTGCTCGTCCTTAACTTCAACGACGACAGTTACAGGCTCGCGCCCGAGGTTTGTCATGACGATCTCATCCCCATACTTGGCTTCACTTTCACCAATGGCTCTTTCAAGATCCACGCCCCAGATGGTGCGTTCCAAACCGCTCTTGTCACGGATGAAGGCAAAGTAGCTGAGCTCGTTGTCTTCGTTATGCTCATAAGGAGCTTTACCGTGGGCAATCAGAGTACCGGCAATGGATTTTTTACGATTCTTGGAATCGAGAACCTTGTTATTCACCTTCATAGGCTCTTGCTGAACAGGCGCTTTGGCCTGGACAGGAGCTCGTGTCGGTGCAGCGGCTTGTTGATACTGGGGTTGCTCTTTCTCAACGCCCAGATAATCACCAACCTCGCTCAGGCACTGTTTAAAGTCCCAGTTATTGAGCCACATCAGCAGCTCAAAACCATCATGATTGGCACCGCATGTATTGCATACGCCGCCACCAGTCAGGTGGGCATCCTTGAACAGTCGGAAGCCATCTTTCCCGCCGTGGATAGGACAAGAAACATGACGACCAGGTTTACGGAGAGCTGGTTCAAGATGGGGCGCTAGGGCCGCCAGGATGAATAGCCAGTTTCCGTTTGCAGCTTCACGAACGGTGTCAGCTTTGTAGTAAGACATAGGTTTTCTCCTTAGCGTGAACCCCAGCATCGAGGCTTCCTTAAACCCCCGTCGCCAGGGTTTTAAGGAAACCCCGACACCGGGAGAATGTGCCAAGGAGGCTCCCCAGCCGGGGAGAACTCCCCGGCGAGGGGTTTAAAAAGGTCGCCCCCGAAACGGAGGCGAATTTTGTGAATATCACAAGCACAAATGAGTGCCATCTTCCGAGGCCATCATGATTGTGACATCTGCGGTTACAGGATCTGACTTAATCACAACCTCAGTGGGTTTGAAAAAGCCATCTACAGTGGGCATGGGGTAATAAAGACGAATCTTTCCCCAATTCTTGTTGTCGGTAAAAGCGACCTTTGTTTGAGCAACACAAAGCTGCAAAAACATGAAAAGGAAGTCTTCTACCGAGTGCTTACCATCTGCACCAAATACTCCATCGACAATTGCCGGGGTCACTGCCACATTGGTCAGGAAACCAGCTTGTTTACCGATGGAAGATTGGTCCACCAGCAGACCATCATTGATGGCTTGTTGACGGATTTGGGCGAGGTCCAATTTAGCTACTTGGTTCATAAGGTGTACTCCAAAGTTAATGGGTACACCTACCCCGTGCGGGGAAGTGTACCCGCATGGGTTATTGAAAGGTCACGGCCAAAGCCGAGCTTTAAGGTTCCGAGTTTTACGCTGGCTGAATGCGCCAAAGAACGGTCGGAGGAAACGAGTCAGCGACACGCTTCACATTCGCGTAAAGAGTGTCCTTAAAGACACGCTCTAAGCGACGACCACCTTGACGATAAACCAACTTAAAGTCTTGGAATTTGTTCATGGATACCTCCAGAAATAACGGGAGGTATCTCCAGCAGGAGATAGACTCCCGCAGGGATTAATAAATTAACGTTAATTTGCTGTTTGTTTTTGGCGACCAGCTATCGCACGCTTTCGCCCTCAGGGAGGACAAAATCTGCTTACTGATGGCTTAACCATGAGTAAGAAGACTTGGGAAGTAAAGCAGGGGTTTCCCCCTGCCTTGTTATGCCGCTTTGAGGTGGCGAGAGAAAAAGTCCCTGGTTTGCTGGATAGCGCCCCGGAGAAGTTCTCGTCTGTAGCCAGCGTAGCTCTTGTCATCACTGGCAACGGTCAAGCCGTGCAGACTCTCTTCACCCAGGACAATCTCGTTTTCACGAGAGAGTACCTCAACACGTAGGCCAAGCACTCGCTCTTTCCCTTCCAGGATAGAACAAATTGTTTGGTCTCTTACTTCGTCATCCCAGTGGCCCATATCGAAATCCCGCTCAGGGAGTTCAGTAACACGCACCAGGTAGTTTTCAGTGGCCCGTTCCCAAACCACTTCATCTTCGCATGGAGAGGCCTCGATCAGCGAGTACCCGTCCGCTTCGAGCTTCTTGGAAAGACTTTTTACATCATCCGCCAGCTCCAGCACAAAGCGTTCCCAGAGGTCTTGCCAGCGCTCGACCATATCCTGGTTAATCCCTTCAATGCCGGTGCCAATCATGGAATCATCATCAGGGAAGATCCCTGTGAAGTCCACGTTGTCGTCGATGTTCATGCAGTTCCAATGGCTGTAGTGATGCCCGTGACTATTCCGAGTAATGGACAGGTCACAGGAACCATATTCGCGGAGGACAGAAAGCATATTCTCAATGTCTTTCTGTGCCATCAGGTTCTTCACGCGGCTGACAGCATCCACTTGGCCGGGCTCAGTGCTGAATAGGCGATTCATGAGAGCTTTGACGTCATCAACGCTCAAATCCCCGTAGAAGGCTACGCCATCCCCCTGGCAGTATCCGAGACTGTACTCAATCGTCAGATCATCCGGGTATCCACACTTAACCAGTTCGTTTTGAAAATGCTGTTTAATCATTGGTATCTCCTTAATTTCAGAGGGAGACACCATCCCCTCAGGGACCGATGTCCCCCGTGGGGTTAATGTTTGGGTTAAGAAGCCTTGCGGTTTAATTCAGTATCAAATCGAGGACCTTTGAGAACCGCAGTTTTCATAACCTCGAAGTTTCTTGGGTAACGCAGCTTTGAAACTGCGCCAGCTCGGATGTCGGCAGCCTCACTTGGAGAGACTAGCCTTAACCCTTCGCTGGTTTCAGCGTAGAACCAACCGGCATAACGCTCATAGGCATTCTGCTGGTACTGTTCAGTCGCCATATTCTTCCGGATCGCCTCTGTTAAGGCCTCAACAACACCGTCATCTTTCGTGATGATGTTGAAAACATGAGAGACGGTCAGGAAGTTCCCAAAGAAGCAGGCTGCCCCAAGCCAAGGCTGGAACATTTCGCCATTTCGCCCCGTCCTCACCATTGGTTCAAACGGGTATGGGCGATAACAGTGATACTGCTCAAACATCGGGTCAAGAACGTTGTCACCCAGGACATCCAGTAAAGTCTGAATGCTGTCCGGGTCTTGGCCTGCCCACTTACTCCCATTGCTGAGAATCAGTGTTTTACCGTCAGTACGCTCCAGAGCTTGTTCAAAGTTAGACATAGTGCATTCCTTTTGGTTAGGACGCACCACACCCTCTCGGGATGATGCGCCCGAGTGGGTTAGTTGAGAAGGCTTAGCCGTCAAGTCCGTAAATTACGGCGGAGCCGGGCTCCATCTCGACAACTTGTGCGCTTCCTTCTTCTATCAGCTCCTGCATGTAACCAGACTCAGCATCCGGATTACGTTCGCAGTGTTCGTCCCAGCGTTTCAAAAGCCCTTCTGTGGCTTGTCCGTGGGTCTCACCAAGGCCGATAAACTCATAGTGTCCTGTGTTTACGATGATCACCACCATAGCTAGTGCTCTCCTACAGGTCACTTGGTACATACAGGTCATCTTTGATGGCAGAAAAATCGACAGGAGACTGGTCCCCATAGGTTCGATTCACGCCACCAGCATCATCGACACTGACAAAAACCGTGCGGAGTAAACCGCTGGGCTTTGCAGGGTAAACGATGCTGACATGCTGACCTTTGTACTGTTCTGACAAAGTGCTTTGAAGCTCATCAACCGAACGGAATTTCCGGTCGCGGCCAAAGTCCTTAATCTTGATGTCGCCAGGGATTGGATTAGTCATCGTTACCCCCTGCCAGCAGTTTATCTACTGAATGGCCGAGTCCGTTACCAAACCATTTGTCCAGAGCGTCGATTTCCGGGAAGTCCGATTTCACCTGAGCAACAACACGTTCCATTTTGCTGAGAGCATCCTGGAACTCAAGGCCATTACCTGCGGCCACCTCAAGTTTGCACTTGATGTAAGCGGAGTAGGTATCACAGGCCTTAACCAGTGATTGTTCATAGCCACCGGGAGCGAAGGCTATGGCGACTGCATCCTGGAGTTCTTCGGGAAGAGTCTGGATGAGTTTGTCCTCTGCGGCCTTTTCCAGTCGTTCAAACTCACGCTGCAAAACAGCGTTTGCTTTCTTGACCGGTGTTACAACATCCGAACAGAGAACCTCGGCTGCATCATGCAACGAAGCATGAGCAAGCATGACTGCCAGATCCACCGACTTCCCTTGCTGAATGGCAATATTGCCAGCCAGGTAGGAAAGCAGGGTAACAACAGCGCTGTGTTCCAACACAGACTCCGGTTGAACAGAGTGCATCAGTGACCAGCGTTTGATCAGGCGTTGGCGCAAGGCCAGAGCTAGAAAGCCGAAATTTGAATTAGACATAGTGCCTCCAAAATTGGTTGGAGGTACACCAAAGCCGACCGGGCCTTGGTGTACCCGGTTGGGTTACTTAGTTATCTCGGGTCAAGCTGCTTAGCTATAGCGAGTAAAAACGGATGGAATGGATGATCTTGCGGGACACCCCCAACAAGCTCACGGGCTAAACCGACTGAGTTTGTAGCCAACACCTCTTTGACGGCCAGAATGATTTCATTGTCGATTTCATCCTGGGTCTTTCGTTGTTGGTCCACCAGCCGACTTAACTTGTCTAGGCTCATGCTTCTCTCCTTTGTTTGTGGGAGAGAACCCAGGAGGGGTTTCCTCCCGAGGGGTTAGGTTATTGCTGTTTTGGGCCAGCTACCGTTATAGCCAGCAAGCGCTGACAATGAACAAAGAGTATGACAGCCACCTAAAAGGGTAAAACGCTGTAATTGCCCTTTTGGGGTGCAAAAGAAAAAGCCCTCCCGAAGGAGGGCTTTTTATGCGGCCAAGGACAAGCCTTGCTGTCCTCTTTGCAACTCTGTGTCGTCGCGGCGATGTAAGCGTTGAACCGCCTTGATCATCGTTCTGACATGTCGCTCCAAAGAGGCTGGATGGCGTTTTGACAGTAGGTTGATCCAGTCGAGATAGATAGCAAGCGCGGAACCTTCGGTTAGGGCTGCCTGTATCGCCTCATACTGCCCTACGGCACTCTGGACCACATCATTCACCCACTGGGCGTCAGTATTGTCCAAGAGCTCGCAGAGGGCCGTATAAGCCTTCCTTCTGGTCGCGGCCATGTAACGACGAATGTTGGCGTTTCCGCTCCCCTCTCGCCCTTCCATGACGCTCATACAGAATGCGCTGGAGTAACAAAGCATCGCGTCAGTCACGTAGTTAAACCATCGCTCCTGATGCCGTTTCTGTTCTTCCATTGCTTCCTGGTCAAGTTGCTTCTCGATGAACAACCCCGTCGGAGTACGGTGGTGCAGATGGTACTTGAACGTTAAGTGCAAGTTGACCCACCAGCGTACCGTTGCCAGTCTTCCCTTGATTTTTCGCTTCACCAGATCTTTGTACTTAGCATCGCTAAGCACTTTGACATCCTTGCGCTGTTGGATTCCTTCCATCGTCTGTAGCCCTGTAAGGCCCATCTGGTGGTAGGTTTGACCTCTTTGCATCATACGGTGATACAAAGCGCCTTTTCCTTTCGCAAGCTGGATTGCTCCGAACCGAAGGTAGAACTGCGCTGCACTACCGGGCGTATAATGTCCCTTTAGTACAGACTCCCTTAGTCGCGGGTATTCGTTCCAGATGATGAACGCAGCGGAGTCGGGATCGACTTTCACTTCATCATCTTCTGCGAAGCAAACCACCCTTCTCTTTCCGTCTGCGGTATTGATCACTTGCGCTGCCAACGGGTCATCCCCGCCGTCAAAGTAAGCCATTTCCGCTAACGGATCGGCCAAGCCATCAGAAAGCGAACCATCGCCCCAGCGACCAACCTTCAACCACAATGGCTTCGGAATTGGTGACTGAGGAACGGTTTCACACTGCGGCTCGTCTTCCAGCAAGTCCAGATCACCCATCGACCAAACCCTGTGGTAAATCTCCAGGGCATGGAAAGGCTTATCATTGAAATGATGGAAGGCCCACATGAAGTCGATATGGACTAAAGCCTCTTCCGATATGATCCGGAATTGTGGCTCTGCCATTCGACGGTTCCAGTCGTTATCCTCTGCTTGACCAGTAGCCAGCTTGTATGCCAGCTCATCAGCTCTCTTTTGCTCCATGTAGTCCATGCTGCAACAGACATGAAGCAATCGTTCTAGGAAAACAGGACTGTAAACGTCCGGCTGTATTTTGATGTATCCGCCCTCGTAAATCGTTCGACCTACGGGATGGCGGTCTTCCCATGCGTACCGGCGTTTTGCCAAGTAGCGCTGGATGCGGTTCAGCCCCGACATATAGCCATGCCTTTCAGGGTCCGTGGCAAGCAACGTCTCCATTGACTTATCCAACCCAACAGCCTGGCAAGCCCAGCAACCGAAGCGAGCGCCACAGGCGTCACTGGCCTTCTTCTCTGTTGCCGACCACACGCACTCCCCTGTTGCCGCCTTGTAAAGCTCTGCCGTAGTGACATTGCTCTCCAAGTAACTTGGCAGAGGATATGCTGAGCCCATGCCAGCGGATAGTAAGAACTCCCAGACATCACTCGCCAACCAGTTTTTCACCACATACAGCTCACCCCCATCTTTCGTCTTAATGACGCGATCTGAGCTTCCTCGCTGTTTTGCAATGTTGGCCGCACGAATAGTGCTTTCAGCATCACGACTGCCCAGCAAAAGGCAGACTTTCTGTCGAACCTCTTTGGGAAGCTCTCGCATATAAGCTGCCTTCGCTCTTTTGGCAGAGGTGATTTTTAAATCCTGGCTACACTGGCGGGCCGTGGAGTTGGAAAACGTAGGCAACCCCCTCCCAGTAAGGATTCGGCCCGTCCAACTCTGCGAGATCCCAGGCTTTGCTAGAACGATGGTCAGAGGAAGGTTTTCCTTCGCAATGAAACGCTCCAGCTCGGCCAGTTTCTGATCCGCCAGCCACCTTACCTCTGGGCTTTCGATCAGTGTGTCAGTGTGCAAGATGAAGTGGTGCTGGCTGATGGTCGCCCCACTCCTTACAGCCCGGATCAGGGCCATCAGGAACAGGTGCAAGACCGTTTCAGAATCTTTACCACTGGAATAGCCGATCATCATGGTCCACCCATCAATTAAGGCCGTGTGAATGGACTCAACCGATGACGTGATCAACGATGACAGACTGGTTCCTCTACTGGCATCAACGAAGTTCAAATCCTCGTTATCAGTCAGTTCTGACCAAACAGAATCCCACTTATCCCCACGCAAAAGCACTGGGATGGGTTGTTCTGATAGATCAAAGTTTAATGTTTGTTGCATAGGGCCTCCTGGATTAGCAGGGTGCCCATCCCTTCCGGGAAAGCACCCCGGTAGGGTTAAAATTGAATCCTGGCTATCAGACCTGAACTAGCTGCTACTCGACATCTGGTTGTCTTCGTATTGCTGCTTGGCCTGTTTCACCAGATCAATGTCACCGTCTTGCAGCTTTTGAATATCAAGCTGTAGACGAGCCTTGTGTTTCAACAGTTCAGCGACCGCATTATCAATGTGATCAATGAGCGATTGGTTTTTTTGGATGGTGTAACTGTTGAGTTCATCGAGCAGGGGCCATGCAACACTCGAATGAGTGTTGAGCAATGGGTACTCTGCTTCGATCTCACAAACCACACCGTTTGCTCCTTCTCTGTAATGAGGGAACCCGACACGCAGACCGATACGACGATCCAGCGCTGCATTTACAGTACATTCCAAAGAAGTTCGGTTTGAAAAAACATCGTTGACGTTTTTAGACATGCTATATCTCCGTTCAGTTTATGACGGAGCCCCCCTAACAGGAGGTGCTCCCGTCAGGGTTGATAATTTGCTGTTTGTTTTTGGCAGCCAGCTACCGCACTTGAGCGCCTAAGGCACTTTCCGAAGCACCCTGGGAAACCGAGATGCTTGGGAAAGCGCGGGGTTTCCCCCTGCGCTGATTACCCTTTTTAAGGGGCCGGTACGCCGATTTCTCGGCGCACTCAGGTTGAAGCTACACAGTCAAGAACCAACGTTTCATAGGGACGGTGATGTCTATCATCCCGTTTCCACATGGATTCTGGCCCCAGAATCTGTAGGTCGTCTCATAGAAGTCAAACTCAGACAAGGACTGAATCTGCGCTTCTGAGCTCGGCTCAAATGGTCCGCAACCGATGTGCATATTGAGCCCATAATCTCGAAGCTCTAGCTCTCCGAGATTTAGCGTCTTCCCGCCCACACAAGCAACCAAGTTCTGGTTTCTGACGTCGCCTTCTTTGAACAGCAAAGCTGACTCATCGTAGCTCCCATATTGGTTGGTAAACTTCACAATATGCCCGTGCTTAGGTGAGGTTTGTTCCGACAACTCTTTCAGTAATCGCTTTACGCTTTGAAATCTCGCGTACAGAGCTGGCGTAAACTGCCCAGAGTAGTTCAAGTTTGGGCAGATCATTTCAAGCATCTCATCAGGTACAGATTCAAGCCCCATTTGCGCGGCCAATGGCTTCGCCTTTTTCAGACCTTCCTCAAGCACTCTCTGATTTACAAGTTGTTCTAATGTGTTCATTTGACTCTCCACTTTCGAGAGAGCAATGCAAGCCGTCTCCGGACTTACATTGCCCGTTAACGGCTTTATTGGTTTATCCCAAGAGGTACGGAGCTACGCCAGTCAGGAAGCCCATGACTCCCAACACAGCGCCAACCACGCCCAATTTGATTGACAGTTGGACACTTTGATCCGGATGGTTCCAGAACCACTGCCAGACTTCCCAGCGCCTGGCTCTGCGAACCTCAAGATTTACAGTGTCTTTAAAACGAACACCCAGAGCATCTACCGCATCGTAATCCAGCGCGACCGCCAGCTTTGTGATGGATAAATTCCCAGGGTTGCCCATCGCATACCGGAGAACCTTTGCTTTGGTCTCTGGGTTTACGATCATAACCGGCTCCCTCCTGAAAAAACGGGTCTTGTCTTTTCGCTTGGAATCCATGTTGCGGTTATGGAACCTGGCAATGCAGTGTTGAAGGCCTGAATCCTCGGGAGGTAAAGGCACAACAGTTTCGATTTTCATGATTACTCTCCTTTCGGATAGGCCGGAGCAAAGGCCTTTCGGCATTGCCCCGGTGAGTTACTAATGAACCAAAGATGAAGTGACCATGATTGCGTCTCCGGACATCATTACCGGGAGATATTCGCAAGGCTCATGGCCGCAGCTCTTTTTAGTTCCGTTAGGTGAATAGACAGCCAATTGACCATCCATAATGTTGAAGGGCATCCCCTGTTTTTTCGCTGCCGGTGACAGCTTGAGAGTGCCCTTTGCGTCAACCAATGCCGTTGCCCAATGGAAGTCTTCACCACCGATCACCGGCTGTGATTCATCCACGACTTCGACCATGATTGGCATCATTCCAACCCAGCTCCACAGGCTGTTCCCTAATGCGAGGGCTAAAGCCTCGAACGCGGGAAAGACTACCGATTGCCCGAGAATCTGGTGGGCAATAGTGTCCGACAGACCTTGGATGAGTTCCTCTGGTATCCCTTTCACTCGACAATGTTCTGTCGGTGTAAAGATGCGAGACAACTCCGGCTGTTCTGGATGAACAATGAAAGGTTCGGTACTTCTGCATTTTGCATAGTCCTTACCTATGGTGCCGCAAAACTCATCGTCGCCAGTCAGAAGCTGGCGAGAGAACCCCTTGCCAGCAGCTTTGTCTCTCAACTCCTTCTCAGCCAGATAGTCAAATGACTTCCAACGTTCAGAATCGAGCGGAACTGGCTCCAGGATGTCCTGTATGCGACTTTCCTTGGTGCGAACAGGCTGAACCTTCTCAAGTTCAAACCCGTCGATCCCGTGGGAAAGCGCAACAACACAAAGACGCTTGCGGCGCTCAATAACCCCAAACTCATTGCCGTCGAGAATGCGCTCTTGTAGGGAGTAACCCAACGAAGAGAGCACCGAACGAATCACTTCCATCGAAGCGGTGTTCTGGTACTCAGGCACGTTCTCAATCAGCACAACGGCTGGGTTTAGCGCTTCTACGAATTGCAGGAAGTTGAAGAACATGGCACCTGCCGCCTCATGCGATTCGGCAAACTCCAACTTGTTCTTACTGCGACCTGACTTTGACGCGCCGGTACACGGTATGCCCCCCATCAAAACATCCACCTGTGGTGGGCGTTTGCTGAGATTCACAGCCTGGATTGGCGATTCGATAACAATAGAATCTTCGTTCCAAAGCTCCGGGTTATTTGCCAAAGACGAATCGAGATATTTCCCTTCCATCTCCACGGCCACAGATATGGCACTGGCAATTCCCGCCTTGTGAAAACCGGCGTGAATCGCTTTATCAAGCACCCCCATGAAAGAGGCTGCATACCGAAAGCGATTCTCCATTCTCCAGCTTACTGATAAGCCGGTTGACGCGCTCGATCACTCGCTCTTGTTGATGGTGAGCAGAGATCACAATTGCGCCGTTACGGATGAACACGCGGAGCATCTCTACACCGTCAAAAACGGTAGCAAGCTCCTGCACGGTCAGATCGATGATTGGAGACACCCGGCCATTGCGCTCGCGCTTACTGATGGTGAACTTACCCTCCTCTTTGACGCGAAGCACAACCTGGGAATCTTTCAGCTCCAGATCATACTTCATGCCAGGATAGTAACCTTCACGCAGTAGCTTTTGGCCTTCCAGCCAGACGCGCTTCTTGCCTCGATGTTCTCCTAACTTGGTGTTTACGATAGTAGCCATGAGCTCTCTCCTTTCGGTTGAGAGGCCACTACCGTCCCAATCGGGAAGTAATGGCCCCGATGGGTTTAAAGTGGTTCTCAGTTCACAGCGATGCCGTGAGACTGAATGGCATTAGCAAAGCCAGCCATTTGTTCAGGGAAGGTGTAGCGGTTGATGTCCTGGCTGCGAGCCAGATTGACATGCACCTTCTTCACCTTCGTTTCGTCAGAGTCGTACTTTTCAAGCGCCAGCTTCTCAGCTTCTTCCGGATCTCGGCCCAGCGAGTAGGCGTAAATCACAGAGGTGAAGCCAAGTCCTGAGCCGAATGCGTAGACTTGTTTCTCGAAATGGACGTCAGCGAAATAGATGCTGAATCCGGATTTGAGGTTATGTTTTTCCATGATGCACTCCAAATAGTTTGGGGGCGCACCACGTCCCGAACCGGGCGGATGCACCCGGTTTAGGGTTAGTAGATTGCTCAAGCTGTTACGCCAGCCTGAGCCTTTATTGCTTCAAGCACGATCTCTGCTTCCTTGATAGAACCAGTGCTGTACAGCTTATGCAGCACCCGGCCAAGGTTCACAGAGATCTTTTCTTTCACTTGGAGATACTTGACATAGAAGTCATACAGTTTCTCCGCCTGCTCAAGGTGGGACATGCTCTCAACGGGAATGGTATTCCCTGGATTGCAGTACCACTTTCCGAGCACCTTTTGTACAAATCCCTCTTTGTCTCCTACGAACTGATTTGTGCCAAACACCCCACTGGTTGGTGAGCGTTGAATAACAGAAATCGGATTCGCAAAGCTGGCAAGAGTAGTCATAGTTGTGGCTCCATGTTTGTCAGGGAACCACCAGCCCGAGGGGCAGTGATCCCCCAAGGGTTATGTAGAATGCTGTTTGTTTGGGGAGGCCAGCTACCTCACTATTCACTCTCGACAGAGAGCAAAATCTTGCTTTCCGAGGGGCACAAACTTTCACATGTGAAAGTCGATGCCACTGGGAAAGCAGGGGGTTAACCCCCCGCTTTAACCCGCGCTAAGCGGTTTAGGATAGACTTCACGCCTTCCCTTACTCCAGATGGATCGTAACCTGCTTCATCGCAGCAGACCACAAATGAGAATGGATGTACCTCATCGGACATCACCCAAGCCATCGTTTCCTGCTTGATTTCACTTCCAGCTCGACCATCAGCAAGGACTCTAAGGCTATGCCATAAAAGCCCATCACGTAACTGCCTTACCTCATCATCAGTCCATTCAGGCTTTGGCTCAAATGGAATGACTTCTGCGGTCTTCGGCTCTTCATCCAGGAAGAAAAGCGGCAGCTCAAGCTGGTTTTCCTTCTGGATCATCTTCACTGCATTCATGGTGACTCCTTTTACGGGCACCATGCCCCCACAGGGGCATGAAGCCCCCAGTGGGGTTACAGTCATAGTTACTTCACGCCTGCCAGTTGAGAATTGATGTTCTCTTCCAGCCAGCCTTGAAGCGATTCAAGGTCACGTTTGTCTTCCGTATTGCTGGCTTTACGTGCATCTTCCGACACAGCGCTCAACATGGCGTTAGCCTCAGCAAGTGATTCAACATTGTTCCCAGGGAACACAATCGTTTGACTGTGATCTTTCATGGTCTTCTCCTTTGAGAATGGAGGACCGTCTCCCATCAGGAAGAGCGGCCCCGTGGGTTAAAAGTAAAAATCCTCCAGCTCTTCATGGTCAGGCTTTCGCTCAACTGGTCGAAGCAACTCAGCTTCATCAGCGAACTCAAGCTCAGGATGAAAAGCAGGATGAAATCCTCGATGCCAGACTGGACGGTCATTATCGAGGTCTAAGTAGCAGTGCCTCCCACTGGCTGGGTGATAGCAGTAAAGCCACTGTCTACCACTAACGGTAAACGGCTTCTCTGCACCTCCACATGCCGGTACAAGGTTATCTGCTGCTATATGCGCTACAGCATCCATAGGATCAGTCCTCATCTTCGTCATCACGAACACAAAGATCACGAGCAACTATTTCCGCAGCTATCAACGCATAATCGTTGCCCTGCCAGAACCACCGCTCCGCCAGCTCATAGGCTTCGCTGGAAGGTTCGCCATAACCATGAGCCACCACGTAATCGTGGAACACTTCATGATCAAATGCCTTGCCATCAGCTTCCATGAACCAACCGACAGGGCACTCCAGAATGCGATGCCTTACGACATCTCGCTCTGAATACCCCTCTCTGACGGCTTGCTCCAACATTTCCCGCGACATACCAGGAGGAGTGATGATCTCTATGCTGATCCCGTCACTTCCTGCAAGATTGTCCTCGTATGGAAGACCGGCAAGTGTAAGGTGATTGCGCTTGCACCAGCCGATGGTCCGAAGTATCCGACTTTTGTCAGACTCCCTGGCCGTGTATCGGTTAAGCTGCATAGCCACCTCCAGCACACTCCCCATCTTCGATTTCACTTCCGAGCTCGACCATTCCAATCAGGTCAAGCTGGGTCATGTCCGAATCCAGAGAGCAGTCAATTGCTGACTGAATGATGCCTTTGTGGGCCAAGCCTAAAACGGACTTAATAGTCGAAAGCAGAGACTCGGCTTCGCTCTCGATTTGCTCCAGAATGTCTTTCCATTCCCAGTGCTCAAACGGTTGCCAAACGACCAGATCCTCAGGCTCGTCTCCCCGTTCGACACACTCAGACAAATACTCATAAGCCTTGCACCAATTCTCTTGTTGGCCCAGTTCACTGAGCACTAGAGCGGTAGCATGACCGTATGCGATTTGTTCAACTTTGGTATTGATAGACATAGTGTTTCTCCTCGTAATGGATAGAGGAGCCCCACCCGCAGGAAAGGCTCCTCCGGATGGGTTAAATTTCCAAGGTCACATCGGTTTTTGCTTTAGCGCAGCAAACCAACACTTCCCCTTCTTTGACAAATGCGATGGGCGTCTCGTCATAGGCCACTTGACCTTCGAGTAGACGAACCCGGCACATGCCACAAAAGCCACTGCGACAATGCGTTTCAACAGTGAGGCCTTTGCTTTCGATTTGCGCCAACAGCACATTGTTGCTGGCTTGAAGTTGTACGTTCATGGTCACGCTCCTTTGTTGTTGATGAGCGCGACCAATCCCCTCCGGGATGTCACGCCCCGGTTGGGCTACTCAGCAAGTGCATAGACACCTACCTCGATGCGAATAAAGAACCTGGCATCTTGAAGAACTTGCCTGACCTTTGCTTGCCAGTGGTTGTTCTCTCGATGCTTTGCGTAGGGTTCAATCTCTTTGTAAATCTGCTCCAGCTTCAACGTTTTCCCCTGTAGGGTTCGGCGTATTGCAGCTTTCCACGTAGTCGAAACCATATTGGTTGCTCGACGGTGTACGGCAGCAAGAAGACAGAGCGATGAGGCAACGTCGTTACGACGAAACACCAACAGCTTTTCATGGGCGATACGCACCAGCTTCCCGGAATACTGAGTTCGGTCACTCACACAGTTGTGCTGTGTTTTGATGATCTCATCCACCAGCTTCCCAGGTGCGATACGTTCCACAAGGCTGGACAGGTTGAAATAATCCCCATCGCGCCTCAGGTTTCCCATCTGTTTAGTACTCCAGTAACATGTAACATTTTCTCAAGTGCCTGTTTTTACGAGAAATCAATAAAGTGACACTTTTTGGTGTTTTCCGAGTAATTTTGAGCTCATTGTAACCTTTCAAGATTCAGGAATCGCGTTGAATGTTGCGGGAACGGCAGGAGGTTGCCAAACAACTTATAGGTGGCTGTTCATACTCGGCAGGGGGAAAATTCTACGAGAGCTTAAACGCGTTCGTAAGGGTCGCAAAGCGGACATTCAGATTTCGGAATAACGCCGCATTAAGGGGCAGCCAACGCTACTACCAACTTACCGCATAACACCGTAACCACAAAAACCAACGCATAATAAAAATGCCACGCGTTGGCTGTCCCTCTTAAATGCTTTGTTAGCCTTATCAACGCGATTGTGATGAATAAATTTCAAAAATTGAACGACCAATTTTAACAATTGCATCATTTCGATCTGCTATTGAAGCCTCTGTTTGCGCTAGATAGATACTAACTATGATTGGGGATTGAGCTTCACTCCAAACAACGGCTGTAATACTCCGAGCACCAAATCCGCCAGCACCTGAACGATCCGCAATATTCCATCCCTCTGGCAATACTGACCTCAATAAATTACCAGTGACTTGATTATTCACCATCCAATACTCTAATTTTTTCTGGCCATCTTGAGACAATGTGGAACCAAATAATAATTCATTTAAAGTATTCACTATTGCATTAGGAGTTGTCGTATCCCTCAAATCACCAAGCTTGCCTTCATTTAATTCAGGTTCAATACGGTCTAGACGGGTTTCTTTATCTCCGATTTGTCTTAGAAAATCCGTCACACTTTCAGGACCTCCTAGGGCATTTAGGATGATATTTGCTGCTGCATTATCACTTGTCGTCATAGTTGCGAAACACGCATCATCGAGTGTTATTGCTTGTCCTACTTGCTTTTCTATTACGGGAGAATAGGTCACAAGATCTGCTTTTTTGATCTCAACTGTACTCTTAGGATTTATTTCCCCTTGCTCAGCATCATATAATAATTTAGCACAAGCTATTGTTTTAAAAGTACTTGTTAAAGGAAAACGCTGATTGCCATTGTAATCCCAAGACTCTCCAGTTTGAGTATCAAGAACAGAAATCCCTATATGCGCAGAAAGAGATGCTTCAATTACCTTAGCATCTTGTTCAACCTGTTGAAACTTTGAACTATTTGCAAACACCATAGACGGTATTAAAAGCGAAAATACCAGTAAAAGCTTCATGTAATAACCTCATCATTTTGATTGGCTTACATCTTATATCAGAGTGTGAAGTATTCAAATAAGGCTAACGCCTGGCACAGCGGATCGCAAACCTGGCGCGGCTTTTGGTACAAAAGGCGTGACAGGTTTGCGAATCCGTTGCTGCCACTTGTTAACCCTTTTGCCAGATTTGGTAACTATAATTTATGTTAGAGGCGAAGTCTTGGGTAAAAACTGGCCTAAAATTGCTGGGGATTTCAGGAAAGTAAACATCACCTTCCGGCTCGATGTCTATTGTAGATATATGTAGTGTATCTACTTGATCGATCAGGCTTTTGTATATCTCCCCACCACCTGAAACAATGACATGATCCGTTATTTTCTTTAGGTTGGTTAAAGCATCTTTAATTGATGGAAAGATCAATACGTTCTCATTGTCAGATGTAAAACTTGAACGTGTTACGACCGCATACTTTCGGTTGGGTAATGCTCCCATTGATTCAAAAGTCTTGCGTCCAACCAACAGCCATTGGTTATAGGTAATAGCTTTAAACAGGAGCTGTTCACCTTTGGCACTCCATGGAATATCAGGGCCATTCCCGATAACTCCATTCTTCGATATAGCTACCATTAGTGATAGTTTCACAATTCTTCCTCAGAGGTTAACGCCTAAATAACAGGCTAAAAATAGTGGGCTAAAATGGAGCGGAGCGAACAGCCCACTGTTTTTAGTCCTTGTTGATTTTCTTGTTAGAGGCCGCTGCAGACAAAGCTAATGCTTGAGTATGCTTCAGTAAGCTAACATCTCCGACTTCACCATGTCCTGGAACAACTAATTTGGCATCAGGATAACGATTAATGACTTTTTGCATAGAGTTTGGCCATTCACTAATATTTGCGTCGCCTGTATAACCTAAATTTTTATTCTTAAGGCTTTTTACAAAACAACCTCCAAACAATATCTTTTCATTAGGTAGCCAAACAACAATATTATCCTCTGTATGCCCCGCTCCGGGATAAAATACACTAGCAACACCATCAATAAATTCAAAGGTATTACTTGATATTTCATCACTAGACACTTCTTTTTGGTTTAATTTAAGAAGCTTATTAGTTAGTGATGTTGCATACGTTTTTATTTTCAAATCATTTAAAAGTGGTATATCACCACTAGCATCCTCATGAAAATGCGTAACTACTGCACTTTTTATAGTTAGACCTTTAGCCTCAATCCATTCAATTAGTTGTTTTGTTCCTTGGGTTGTCCAAGGTGTATCAATCATATGTGCTTCAGTGCCATTAATAACAACTAAGCCTGAGGCTCCAATTAAACCCCATGGCTCAACCCTCTTATATGAAATATGTTGATAAACGTTATCACTTAACTTTTTTAATTTAAGTTCTTTAGTGCCTTCGTTGTTTGCAAATACAATAGAAGGAATCAAGAGAAGGAATAGAATAATATACTTCATGATGAAACTCATAGTTGAGTGGCCTCTAACAGCTTATTAGTTTGCTTTCTTATTAAACCGCAACACCATCACCCAGTCCAATACTGCTTCACAACCTGAATAACCTCGATTTTTCAGATCATTACCCCTCCATCTCAGGGGGCTTTTGAGCTTTTGGTTCTGTGAAAAGTGTGCACGTGGGATATTTATACACGTTTTTGCACGTTAAATCCAGTGGGTCGAATTTTTCCCATGCTGAAACAGATACCTACAGAGATGCATTGTGAAAAGCGAGCAGGGCCGTGCAAATTAAGCCGCAAGAATTTTGGTGTTTTTGGGTGTTTTTTATTATAACTGTACGTACATACAGCATTCAGCCACGGAGGGCGAGCGTGTCGAAATCACCGTTTCTACAATCGGTCCGCACAGAAATTAGGACAAAGCAGTACAGCTACCGAACCGAGAAGTCCTATCTTTACTGGGTTCGTCAGTTCATCCTTTTCAATGACAAGAAGCACCCAAAAGTCATGGGTAATCACGAAATTGAGCGTTTCCTGAATCACCTCGCCGTCAATCGGGGAGTCAGTCCGGGCACTCAAAATCAGGCGCTATGCGCGATTATTTTTGTCTACAAGCATGTGCTGAAGCGGGAGATTGAAAACCTACAGTACAAGATGACGAAAACGCCTCGACGCATGCCAACCGTTCTGAGTCCCGATGAAGTTGCTTCTATTCTTCAAAACATGGATGCAGAGTATTGGCTCATCACTGCGCTTCTTTATGGATGCGGTTTGAGAATCAACGAAGCTCTTTCGCTTCGCGTGAAAGACATCGACCTAAAAAGCCGCAGTTTGCTCGTATTCAACGGTAAGGGACGAAAAGATCGATACACACTGATTCCAGGCAATCTAAGAGAAAACATGGAGCGACAATTCGCCCATGTCAGGGCTGTACATGAGTCCGATCTGGCCGATGGATTCGGGCTTACGTCAGTGCCGGCCTCACTTCACAAGAAGTATGGACCGGCCATGAAGGACTTTGGTTGGCAGTACCTGTTCCCATCCGTAACAAGATGCGTTCATCCCATCGCTGGTTATGTGTGCCGCCACCATCTTCATCATTCATCGTACTCGCGGCGATTGAGGCAGGCCGTTCTGGCCACGGGAATCACCAAGCGTGTGACGGCTCATACCTTTCGGCATGCCTTTGCGACAGAGTTATTGAGATCGGGGAGCGATATCAGGACGGTTCAGGAAATTCTTGGGCATAGCGACATTCGAACGACAGAAATCTACACGCATGTCATTGGCGATCGACGTGCTGGAACCGTCAGCCCTTTTGATCGTTTGCCAAGTTCTTGATGGGGCATTGCTTACCCGTTTAAGGGGCGTAAAGCCTGGAATTGGGGGTGCGGCGAATGTTCGCTTTTGTTTACAAAGTGGAAGAAAAAGGTTCCGGCCAAAAGCCATATAACACTACTCACCCGATTTCCCCCTAAAAACTGTAACGTTTTTACTGTCCAAGATTGCCGAGAGTCGGCGGTTTTCGAGCTCAAGAGTCGCGTTTTTTGAAGCAAGTTCGTTGCGCTGCTCGGTCAAATCTACGATTTTTTCCCGTAACTGACGATTCTTGAAACGCTCTTCCTTGAGTTTCTCGTGCTTCTCGTCACGCTGTCTCTGGATCGCCTTGTTGGAATTGCCCCGGATGCGCTCCAGCATGTCTGGGTAGTCTTTGTGGATCAAGGCACGACTGACTCCGGCCTCTTCGGCAACAGCGGCCACCGAGACTTTCCTGCCCTTCTCAACGACCTTGGGCTGGCCTTTTTCCAATCGAACAATGGCCAGCCGAATACGCTTGTGAGTGTCTGATTCAGATGGCTTCGACATCGATCACTTGCTCCTTGAGGCGATTAATGTCTACACCGAGATCGGTCAACACCCTCTCGCAGCGTTCCATGGTGCGCTCGACCGTCTTTGATCCCGAGTCGTCCAGGTCATCGATCTGCCGAAGCTCAATCTGTTGTAAGTACAGCCCTTCCCAGAACGGCTTGTGGGTATCGTCAATACAGCCGTGCTCACAGCCTTCGCATTGGCCACCCGCACAGTCCACGCCGGTATCATTGGTACACCAGGCAATGCCAGTGGACCGCAGGTAAACCAGTTCGCTGATGGCCTCAATCATCTCTTTTCGATCTTTGTAGGTACGCACTTCTTCCGAGCGGTTTCGCATTTGGCGAATATGACCGGCCATGCCACCTGAAAGCGGCGTATCAGGCTCCAACCAGTGACCGACAATGGCCTGGCGCTTGCCGTCAAAGGCAGCGTAGATTTCGTCGTAGAGCTCCAGATCCTGCGTCTCGTTCATTGCATACAGGATGGTCATATCGAGGCTCCAGTGCTTGAAGTGATCCCTTAAATACCGCAGATCGCCCAGTTTGTGATGGACGACATAGTTGGCAAAGGTGCGACGAAATTGGTGAGACGCAAGCTTCCAGTCCGTCCCGAGGTTCTTTGCAAACATCCTGAGTCTTTTGTTCAACGTTGGGCCGCTAAGCACAGTGATACAATTTCTCTTGCCCCCACCGTTCGTTAGCCCGATGCAGCCAGAGCACTGCCGAAGTCGGGTCACCTCCTTCAAGTCTCCGGACGCTTCTGCGGCTCTCAGAGCCTGCTCAAGCTCCGTCTGCAAGGGCTCTGAAAGCCTCTCCACGACCTTTACAGCCCGAATCGCAATCTCTGGACAAAGCCATGAGGTTTCGCCCGCGTAAGTTTTGTCCGAGCGTGAGCCGAGGAAGTAGAACCGTTCGCCATCTCGAACTTCACTGTGCCACTGATCCCGCCGGATGTTGCCGAGCTCATGGGCTCGAATGCCAGTCGTCGCCAGAATGATGACAAAGCATCCATCACGCAGGTCGAGGAGTGTGCTGTTCAATGCGCCGAGCCCTGAATCCCAACCGCGGCTTTTCAGGTAGCGAGACATTTCACTGGCTTGTGTCGTTCGCTTTTCAGAACAAGGTTTGAAGTCAGCCAACGCATCCCGATGTGCCAGCAAGGTGTCAGCTTGACCGAGCAGGGATTCGGCGTGCTGGAACAGGTGCCTAAGAATGTTATCTGGAATGATCTTAGTCTTGGCTTTGGTTGATTGTTTGTGCCCGGCCAGGGAGACGGCCGAGCTTTCTGGCCAGGGGTGACCAAACGCGCTTGGGGTATCCCGAAGGAGTTGCCAGCATCGCTCAACAGCAAAGAACTTATGCGCCTTCGTCTGACTGGCAAGTGGATTGAAGGGTCTTTTTGCAGAAGTAAGGCGGTGGACGAATTCCACATAGCGGGCGGCTACCAGAGGCGTCACCTTCTCCTGAGTGCTAATCCCCTGCTCGTGTAACCAGTTCAACCAACACACCAAATCGCCGAACAACACTTTAATAGTGCCATTGCTCAGCTCGCGCTCTCGCCAGATTGACCGTGCCAGGATAATTTTGGCCTCGAATCGCAGCTGCTCCCCGGTGATCCGAGCAAAGTTCAATTTTCGATCAGCGTCATTCCGGTTTGCCGTGCTCTTCGATTTCGGCAACCACCACTCCGGATCTTCGTATCGTGAGAGTACGTACAGCAACCCGTCGGCCCGATCTGTGGTGATGATACCGTGCAGTCCCTCACCGCTGGGTAACGCCTTCAACAGCCACTCGCGGTTGGCCAGCACCTCTGCGCCGGAGGTCTCGATCATATCGCCATCCTCGCCATGCTGAGGTCTCGCCAGAAGGGGTGAGGTTGGTTTTTGGCCTTTTCCCGTTGCTCCGCCACCAGGTTCGCGTCAAAGCGAGGGGCGATCTCCTCATCGATCAAACGGATGACTTGCTTTAGGTATTTCGTCCAGCGCTTGCCCCCAAAGGTGTCGTAGTTGCGCAGGGCGGCCCAGTAGAAGCTGAACAGTCGATACAGGTCATCGCCGGTCACCACAAAGCTCTTGCACCGGAAACAGCCCAGATAGTCCTGACAGGGCTCGCCGTTTTTCGGGGATCGGTGCCCTCGGCGGACATCCTGGCATGACGCAACGGGCGTCCGATCACTGGCGATGATATTCGGCTTGCTAAGAAGCTCTTGAACACGCGCCTCGCCTAAAAAACGCATATTGGTTTCCGCTTCTGGTGGTGCTTCCCAGTAGTGGGCATTGCCGGTCTGAACGGTGTGTCGTCCCGTTCTGGCCGTGATCAACGGATCTTGGCCGGACATCTCCCACACGCGATTCAGGAGCGTCTGACGCAACCGAGTGACGTTCAACATGAGCGGCTTCCCATCGTCCGTTTGAAGCTGGTGTTGGTCGACAAGTAGCTTGATGATGTAGTGCAAATGGCTGGCAGTGAGTCGACATGGTTTGCCCGCGTGCTTGCCCCGCACTGGCTCGTAGACCAGCAGTCGCCCCCGATCACCCAGCTGGGCGCGTATAGAGGCATTCCTCGTAACGATCAGATCAATGGCATCAGCGGCATATAGGTGGACACTGGCCATTTCCGATACTTCCTCAGACTTTCTCAGGGCAACCACGTGCGTGGCGTTGCCGCGACGTTTAAAGCTCACAAGCAGCCGCAGGTTGGATTTGAGCGGGTGAGGCTGCACGCAGTCCGTGGTGAGTTCCAGGATGGGTGCCGGATTCATTCCAGTGGACAGGGCGATGGACACCACGCAAACGGTCAAATCGTAGCTGTTCAGCGGCTCAGAGTGTGCCACAATCCGCTCCATCTCTGTGCGCAGCGCTTTGATCAAAAACCGCTTTTCATTTTTGCTGAGCGCCTTCTGGCCCTTACGTCGTTTGTTGGAATTCGGAAACGGATTGGCAGGCCAAACCGTTTTCATATCTACTTCCGGCCAGAACCCGAACCGATGAGATGCCACAAGCAAAGATTTGGTTTTGGTAAAGTGACCCTTTTGCGAGCCGTATTCGATGGGCTCGTTTCTCAGGTGCTGAATAAATCGCTTGATCGTTTCGGCGTTGAGATCCGCCATGGTCAGGCGTTCACCACTAGCGGCGTGGAGCAACGACAGGAAGGGCGCAAAAAAACGAAAGCCAACGTTCCAATAACCCACAATTGTGGTCAAGCTGAGAGACTTTCCGTTGGTATTGGCGCTCTCTGTGATCAACTTTTCGAGGGTGCACTGACAAGCGGCAGTGATGTCGTCAAAGCCCTGACCGTAAAATGGCCCGAAGTCCGCGTTTCTCGTGTTTGTTGTGTTTTCGGGAAAGGCAACGACCGCGTTCTCTGGCTTTGAGAGCGGCGATGGTTCGATGGTTTCGGTCTTCGCGTTGTTCGCCGTCTCGTCAACCGCCTTAACCCCAATATCATCACCGTCTAGCGTGAAATCTTTTTTCATGCGCAGGCCGCCTCCTTCGCGGTTTCCTCAATTTCTTCCTGATAACTGGTGCGCAGGTCGTCTTCAATGTCGTCGAGGAAATGCAGGTATTTTTCGGTCGTTGTAATGCTGCTGTGGCCGAGGCGATCTCGGACATAGATCAAGGGATTGAAAGTCGTGCTCTTTCGGGACAACAACGATTTCAGGGTGTGCGTCGCGTAGGTATGACGCAGGATGTGGGGATGGCAGGCGAACGACAGCTTCAATCGGTTCAGTTGATTGTTGAGCGAGGTTGGAATGCTCCAGGACTTGCCCTTGGCGGTCACAAAGAGGGTTTTGGGGTCTGTGCCGTGCTTTCGGATCGTTTCATGACGTTCGTGAATCACGTAGTCCCAGAGATCCGCCATCAATGATATCGGCACATGGATCGTCCGTGGCTTGTCTCCCTTGGTGCTCATCTCTTGGGGTTTAAGCTCAACAACTACATGACTTCGAGCCGAGATCGATTGGGGGGCTGACACATAAGTAACTGGAAACGTCAGAAGCTCTTCTTTACGCAACCCCGTCAGCAAGGCCAGGCGAACGATCAATCGAAGCGTTTTGTTGTTGATACTTTTGAGCAGCTCTTCCACTTGTTCTTTGTTGAGGACTTTGATCCTGGTTGGCGTGGTTTTCAGCAGCACATCCGGCTTTACGGCATACCCCCCGGACGTGTCTGTGTGTGCGAGGAAACCCTTTGTCTGTTTGACTCTCACCGTTTCAAGGTCATACGGCAACGTGCTTACCCAACCTTGTTTGAGGGCAAACTGATAAAACTTGATGACCAGGTGAAGTCGTCGGTTTACCGTGGAGGCGTTAAGGTTAAATCGATCAAAGGAAACGTCGCGATACAGGGCTAACAGGGTTTCGTGATTTCGGTGATCAAGCTCTCTCCAATCAAACCCATTGGCTTCAATGAACTCGAAATAATCACACAGATCCCTTCCAAACGTTTCCCAACTACGTCGGCTTTGCACACTTCCACGTTTTAAGCAGTGATGAACGAGAAATTCCATTCCTTCGACAAACACATCATGATTGGATTTGAGAAGAATCGGGAAGCCTTCATAGGAATGGCCCCTGATTTCAAACTCTGGTGTAGCAAGAAGAAACTCCACCCTCGGACCTCCAATACTGTATTTTTATTCAGTATAAAGGAGTGGTTTAAGACTGCAACAGGATAGTTACATTAGCTGTGGTACAAAACATGAGGATTCCGTAATGCCCTCCTCGCTCACAGGCGTCATGAATATTCATAACGGCCAGCTCAAGGGCTTCAACGAACTCAGGCAAATTCATGCGGCTCATATCCCATTTGTTGGGCTCGCCCCACTGCTTACCTGAATACTGGATCATGTCCCAGTAAGGAGGGTGCCACCAGATCAGGTGTGCAGGCTCTCCGAGGAACGAAAGGAAGTCATCCCGCAACAGGTTGAACCCCTGATGCAAGTCTGTCCCTTTGAAACGGACACCAAGTTCATTGGCAACGTCGATGCTAGAGCCACCCCCAACACTTGGGTCTGCCACCAGCCCGTTCGGCTTTCTCATGTAAGACTCAATGAAGTCTTTAACGATAAAGCCCGAGCAGTTGCCTCGGTACTTGTTGTTTCCGTAAGGCCCCCTGTTTTCGTAGGAGCATACTGATGATTTGAACATGGCGTCCTCCATCATAGATGGGGCGCACCATGCTCCCATCAGGGGCCGGTTCGCCCCTGGTTAGGGATTAAGATCAAGCGTTATCTGCATACCACCAGCTAAGGCGATTGCAATCACGAAAGAAGGTTGCTTCATCAGGAGCCTTCATCATGACCACATCACCTTCGCAGTAGGTGCATAGCTCAAGCGTTGCTTCATTTTTCCAAAAGGCACTGCACCCCGATTCTTGATACACAACCTCCCATTTGGGATGTCGCAAGTACCGATGGAAGAAATCGAGAGTGTCACCATAAGGGAAGTTGAAGCGCTCCATCACTGAACCATTTTCTGTCAGTTCAGGTTTAACCTTGCCGGTTTTCAAGCGCTTCTTGATGATGCGCTGAACCCAACGAAGTCGTGCAAACAGCCGATTGGTGTCTTTCTCGTACCACTGGGGATTACGCTTGCTCCAGTAGAGCTTGGCGAAGATTTCCCCGGACAAATCCTTCATCTGGTTTTCGTTGAGCTCATCAAGAAAACGTCGAGAAGGTTTGTCGTAGTCAAGAACTGCTTCCAAAGCTGATAGGTTTTTCATAGGGACTCCTTATTGCGATTGCGGAGCCCCGTCCCCTCAGGGCTATCGGAGCCCCATAGGGTTAATTAGGGTTAATGGTTGAACGGCGATTTATCGAGGGTTGGTGAATCGAATGGCTTTACCAACGAAATCGGCCATCAGTCGATTCCCAGTAGAGCTGAAATAGCTCTGCCACTCTTTCCAACCACCAACGGATTCCACCGAGCTTGGAGACTCGAAGATACCCCAGATACGCATTTCACAACCTCGTTGCAACACTCGGTTTACCTGGTCAACCAAGTATTCCTTGTTCTGCAATGAAGAGAGGTTGCAAGGCATCTGCATGATCAGCTTTTCAGCTTGCTCGAAGTCGATTTTTTCAATCAACCCCGTGCGGGTATCCACAGAGAATGGAACCACCTGTTGACCGTGGTTAGACCACAACCAATGGGTGATATAGATCGGATTAACGCCAACTTCCGCTGGCACCAATACGCTGCCGCAAGACCGCAACAGCCAGACCAGACGTAAACCATCGAATCGATCCAGAGACTCCACATCGGTAGTGATGTCATCCTGGTAGATTTCAGGCAGCTTATGTTCGGCGGCGAGAGAGATCATTACGGATTTGAGATTGTTCAGATGAGACATGTGTGCTCCTTAAAGTAACTTGGGCACACAGAGCCTGTCAGGCGCAGTGCGCCCTTAGGCTGAGGTTGAATGCTGTTTGTTTTTGGCGACCAGCTATCGCACGTTTCGCCCTCAGAGAGGACAAAATTCACTTTCTCAGCAACCCTCAATGAAGGCCTCTGAGAAAGTGGGAGGGTATTCCCTCCTCACTTTGATTGTTCCACGAGAGCTGTGTGAACAGGAACGCTCAAACTGCCCTTTTCGGGTGCAAAGCTCAAAGACGCATCAACTGCCCCGTCTTTTCAGTTCTTCGACCAGATGTTCAGGCACCTTACTCGCAGTACAGGCCAGCAATACATCGAGGCCTACCGGCTTGTGAAAGCGCTTATTTGACCAGGAATCGCCAACTGATGACTTTGCCCAGTCGATTGCTTGCCCAAGACTGTGGAACTGCCGCCTGCCTGTGTATCCCATACGACTATCCAAAGTAACACCCTGGAACAGTCTCCAGTACATCGGAGGAATGCGCTTAGCAAGCAGTAAAAAAGGCGTCTCCGGCACTGTAGCCCTTCTACCTTTGTTCCGATGATACAAATCCAAAGATGAATGGAATTGGTTCATAGACTCTCCAAATAAAAACGGCCACCCCCGAAGGGATAGCCGTTTGTCGTTTCACTTCCTGTTAAGCTGCAAAAGCAGTCAATGACCGCTCCATCAACTTAAACAGTGTGCGTTGCAGAGCTGCCGCATCATCAATGACAATGTTCTTTTGGAACAGTCCTGACACTGCGGTAGTCTCTACCCCTATGCCGATCACCTCAACATCGCTTCGTTCACAGAGGTCAATCACTGAGCGACATGCCGGGGCGCTTTGAGGCTGCCCGTCAGTCACTACGATCAACATTTTTCGCTCTTCACGGGTCTTGGTGAGTTCAAAAGCTGCATACCACATAGCTTCCGCCATAGGCGTACCGCCAGTTGCTTTGAACCCAAACCGACCGGCCCGATTCTGAACCGTATCTCCATGCTTCACGACACTGAACACTGGCTGGTTCCGGTTGCCACCAAAAAAGGTGACTGCCGGGTTTACGCCGGGTATTGCTTCCAGAGCCATCGAAATAGCCAAGGACGCTTCCCGCGCAATGTCTTGACGCTCCTTTCCATTGGCGGCCTTGTAGGCCATCGAGGAGCTCATATCAACCAGGATGTGAACCGCCGTATTAGGGCGTTTCTTGGCTTCCGGCTTGAGGAATACGCGGGTATCACCCGTCACTACACGATGTAGTTTCCGAGCATCCACACGCTTCCCTGATCGTTGGTTACGGTGAGCAACTCGCTGGCTGGCCTGGACCAATCCGTAGAGCTGCGTTCTTATCTTTGAAGTGGTGCTCTTCACATCCCCTACCAGGCTTTTGCCAACAGCAGGGTTGTCCTGGGTGTTCACAGCAGAGCGAACAGTCATATAGCTACTGTCCCCCTTATCTTGAGCCACCCGGTTGAGCTCGGCTTTAAGTGCATCATGCGCGTCACCACGCAAATCACCGGCACCGGCATTCAGAACCTGCTGGAGCATTTTGGCCGCGTCTTGTTTCGCCGCGTCAGAATTGCCACCAGCCTGGCTTTGTCCTGCCTTGCTGCCACCATCAGTATCCGACTTGCCTTGGTCGCCCTGTCCTTTCGGATCAGATTTCCCGTTAGCATCGTCTTGCTTCTGGTCTTTACCTTGCTGATCACCACCATTGGCATCAGGCCCTTGGTTTTGATCGTTACCACTTCCGCCCTGACTGTTCTGAGGTTGGTTGCCACCAGCATTCTGCTGGTTGTTACCATCCTGACCATTCAGGGGCTTTTGCTCTTCTTTCTCCTTTTCCTCCTCGATCATCTTGATGATTTGGTCGGCCAAGGATGTCACCTCTGCGGTTGACTTAGTGTTCACAGCCTTACGCAGTAAAGCGTTCAGCCGAACAACAACACCCTGAGGGAACACGCGCTCGAATACGGGGGTAGCCGAATCGAGATAGGGTTGAAGGACGGATTGCCCTACAGCCTTGGTTTGCAACCAGTACAAACAAAACCCTGTCAGAATGGAGGCAGGGGCCTCTTTGTCTGTGACGTGCTCGTAATGACCAGCTTGAGCCATATAGCGAGCAACCTCATTCAGGGTCTGCGACGTACCGGGGAAGAGTTCCATCATGGCCCGTTCTATGCGGCAGTCCTCCAAAACGTTGGACAACTCAGCATGAAGACCTCTGCGGCGCTCAACACCAAAGTCCGTAAACCGGACATGGGCTGCTTCATGGGCCAAATACCCCCAGACAGCATCCATGTGAGGATAGTCGTCGGGGATATTCGGAACCACGATGGTCTTACCATCGGTGTATGCGTCATCGTTACCGATGGCGACTTTGACACCGAGTTTTTCACCATAGGCTGCGGCCACGATTGGTAGAGCGCTGTAAATGGTGCGTTTTTTGGACATATCTTTTCTCCTGGTAGGGAAGGAGATAGTCCACCCCTGGAGGGAATGGCTATCCCCTCCGGGTCGGTTTAGTTGAAGTGACTATTAGAAGAAATAGTCGCCATCGTCGTCAGTTTTAGGCAGCTCCTGGTTGAGAGGCTCCTCTGTCGGCTCCTCTTGGACAGGCTCTTGCTCTACCGGAGTTTCCTCAGGCAAAACCGGCTCATCCTCAACATCAACGCGCTCTTCTCGAACCACATCACCGGCATTGGATTCATCTTCCGATTCACCCTCGCCTCGTTCTGCAAAACTCTTGAAGAAGTTGTCGATGTCTTCATCCAGGTCAACAGCGTTACCACCGCTGTTAGTCTGTTCTGATTGAACAGATTCAGTACCACCTACCTGTTGCTGCTTGGTTTCGCCACCCTCTGTTGCAGGGATAAGCTCACCGGCTTTATCGCTTTTCTGTTCGGCCTTTTCATCTTTAGAACGGTCCCCCATCTGGGCTCCCGAACCGCCAATGTCATTAGCCATGCCCTCTACAGTAATCGAGCCATTGGCATACTGCTCGATGCGGTCCCTCTCGCTCATGATCAGCACTGCGGCCACGACCTGATAAAAGAAAGGCGCAACGATGTTTCGGCCATCGGCATGTTGCTCGTATCCCCGGAGGGTTTGGTCGAGCAGCTTGACCAGAGGGTTAAAAGCGCTGTTCAGGAAGCTAAGCCCATCCACCTTGTCGCGGATGTTACGGAGTGTCTGCCGAGTAGTGACCGCACATTGGTCTCGACCGGCCAAACGTTCCATATAGAACTTATTCGCTTCCTGAACCACTTCGGAGATGAGATCGTCACCCAAGCGCTCAACCTTGCGGTTAAGGCGTTTGGCGTTGGCCTCATCTTCGTTCACAGGCTGGATCATGAACACCTGGTACTCAAAGCCAATCCGCTCCTCGACCGTTTCCTTTGGAAGGGCTCCGGCACGGATAGCTCGTTCATACTCAGGGTTCTCCTGACACCATTCATCCACGGCTTTGTTGTAACCTTTGATGAAATCCTGTTTCAGTTGGTTAAACTGAAAGTTTATGTCATTCAGCTTGTTACAGATTTCATCGGTCTTGCTGACGGGTACGGCAAATCCGTTCATGAACGGCATACCGAATTTCAGCAGGAGGCGACGAGTTTCTGTTTTCAGGCGATGAAAGCCTTTCAGCTTAGCCGGATCACAGATCTTCTTACTTCCCAGTTGAGCTACTTTCTCAGGTGGAATTTCACCACCCTCGCCCAGCTTGAGATCAGATGCAGACAAACGGGTTTGTCCACTCCAGATGTCAAAGTCTACGTGGATAACACAGAGGCTTTGTAGATGGTTCACTTTAGTCATGATGCACTCCAAAAAGTTGGGGGCGCACCACGTCCCGAACCGGGCGGATGCGCCCGGTTGGGCTAGTAAATTAACGTTAATTTGCTGTTTGTTTTTGGCGACCAGCTATCGCACTTTTCGCTCTCCGAAGAGAACAAAATCTTGCTTTCCGTTGGAGACTCCCAGAATCCCCAAGGGAAAGCGGGGGAAAATCCCCCACTCACCAGTAGAACGTCTCTACTTCTTCCGGCAAATCATCAAGAGGAGCAAGCACGTCCTCATCAACAATGTACCGTGGCTTCACAGAGCCAGTAACCGTTACACGGCACCGCTCTGATGACTTCTCTCTGTACTGGTCAACATCCTCAGGCTTCACGCCTGACGCCTTATCAGCCAACAGCTTTTTGTAGTCTACCCGGCCAGCCGCTTTGTATCTCGTTACCATCACACCGCAGTAGTCGGCATGGAAGTATTCCCCCATGAGGGACTTCATGGTGTCGAGATGAGGCTTTTGCCTTTCTTGAAGCTCAGACAGTCGCTGTTTCAGCTCCTGAATCTCAGCATCATAGAGGCGGTATTCCTCAGCAGCAGCAATCCAACGGTTGACCTCTTCACCTTGCGGTATGTACAGGTCTCTCTCTGGATCTTTGTCGGGCTCCTTCTTGTCTACTACCTGTTGCCAGAACTTTTTAGCCTCGGCCAAGATTTCTTGAATCATGGCTTCGTCTCGGAGTATTGGAAACTCCTGAATCTGACCTTCAAAGTAGAAGACTAACCAGCCTTGCTTGGCCCCCGTTACCAGGAGCTGGTGTTGCACCTGCGGGTAATAAAGCTGGTATGCCTTGCTGTTTGCTTTCTCAGCACAAACATCTTCCCAGACAGTCGCACTCGGGCTTTTCAGCTCGACGGGCTCCCCGTTATCTCTCAGGCCATCCAGGGAGGCCCTCATGAGCGGGTATTGAACCGATTCGACACAGGCGGGGAGCAGCATGTCATCATACTTCTCCTCGAAAGCGCGTCTTGCAGCATCTTCGTTTTCTATCCCCCGGCGAACCAGCGGATTAAGACTCAGATCGACTTCACGCGCATACCCAGTCTTCTCGGCCCACAGTCTCCATCGTGTTTTGTACGGAGACCGATTGAGCAGGATAGCGGCGTCAGTGGCTGTTACACCTTGACGCCGCCAATCAAGCCAATCTTCCTCTCGTTGCGATAGGTTGACTATTTTCATGGACCTCTCTCCAATGGTTAGGAGGGAGATCTCCCCCAGCGGGGGAGTCCCCCCCGTTGGGGTTAGTAGTAACTGCCTTCCGCGCCCTCCTCTTCTGTAACAGGGATCATGTCCTCGTCACTCAAAGGCGGCATTTCTTCGGCACCAGGTTCAGCATTTGCAGAACCACCAGCGGCGGACTCTTGCTCGTGCGCTTCCTGGTAGTCAGGTTTCGGAGGCTCCATTTGATCCATCTCCTTGTCACGAAGGAATTGAGTCGCATATTGCAGTTCCGAACCTTCATACCGTCCCTTCACATACTCATGCGCCGCAGACCATGCGTTTTCAGCAATGGCGCGATTTGCGAGTTTGGTTAGGATCGGGTCAAGCTCTTTGTGCTCAATAGCCAAAGGCTCTTGGCTTTGAACTTGAGATGGTGAAGGGAGATTGGCAATAGCCGGGTTAATGGCCGATGCCTGCTCCATTTCACGGATGCGTTCAGCTTCATCCTGGTCATAAATACCAGAGAAACCAAATGCGACACGAGAACACTGGATCAGCGACTTGTGCCGGAGTTGACGCTTGGTGTGCGTTTGCCAGGGGCCATCAACAGTGTAAGCACCATTGCGACCTTGACCCTGAAACGGTTCACGGTACACCTCATCAATGAACTCCTTGATGCGGATAGGGCGAGATCTGTCCTTACGGTAAATCACGCATTCAATCCACTCAGGGCAGTCAACTTTCGCCCCCTGCATTCTGACCATCTTGTCCGAATACACGAACTCGACGCCATCATACTGGGGATGCTCGTTGATGATGCGGCTCCAACCATCAACACCTACTACCGGAATGATCCCATTTTGCTTGTCAGGAAACGCATAGATTTCCCGAGTGAAAGGGTTCAAACCGTACTGTTCAGCCACGATCAGGAGCGTCATCATCTGCTCATCGGTCGGGGCACTTCCATCTCGCTGCTTGAATGCGGTCGCCTTCAAAGTTTCATAGAACTTTCGGGTGTCCACGCCAAACCGGCTTGCGATACGGGTTACAAGAGATTTGTTATCAGACATGGTGTTTCTCCAATTCACGAATGAACGGTTTGAGGACACCATGACCCCCTCGGGGCATGAGTGCCCCCGTGGGGTTTAGTAAGAGTTGGCGGTGTTACCCGCCAGCCAAGTGGTGCAGCCGCATGAACGGGATGTCATCATCCCAGCCATCAGGAGCGGGACCATAGCCTCCGCCCATACCACCTTGCGGTGCTGATTGCTGCACAGGAGCAGATTGCGTACCGGCTCCTGTACGTTGCCCTTTTTGGGGCGCTGCACGTTGAGAGTTGTCCTGAGGTGCATTTCCACGACCACCAAGCATCTGCATTTCAACGCAGTGTACTTCGGTGGTGTAGCGCTCGATTTGTTGGCTGTCAGTCCACTTCCGGGTGCGGTTGCTCCCTTCGAGATAGACTTGGGAGCCCTTTTTCAGGTACTCACCAGCGACTTCTGCCAAACGACCTTTAAGCACAATACGGTGCCACTCAGTATGCTCTCTTTGCTCGCCAGACTGCTTATCGCGCCACGTATCCGTTGTTGCAACGTTGAAGTTGGCAACGGCAGTTCCGCTTGGCATGTAGCGAATTTCCGGGTCAGAACCGAGATTACCGACCAGAATTACTTTGTTGACGCCTTTAGACATCATGACCTCCAAGTTATTTGGAGAGGGCCAACGCCCCTTTCGGGGAGCAAGCCCCCGTAAGGGTTAAAAAAAGTGATCCTCTTGTTCGGCGTCGATCTCTGCCAGGCGAATCAGCTCAGATACAAGGCCAAGCCTTTCTGCATCTGCTCTTACTTCGTCGTAGCTGAAACCAAACCGTTCAATGAGGGGTTTTAGTGAATCAAAACGCTCGTAGTCGAAGGTATCACCCTGTTCATCACAGAATGCCACCAGCGGCTTCTCTACGTTTGAAAAGTCATCCGCGAAACGCTGTTGCAGGTAAACCAACATCAGCAGGGGTTTGTGACCATGTTCCGGGCGGAGTTCACCAGCGCCTTCCAGCGTAGCTGGATGGATAGTGTTTTCGCCTAGTCCAGTGCTAACCCCAAGCTCATAACCGCTGTCAGTACGCATCAGCACACTGGGTAGCAAGTCATTTGAGCCTTCGCTCCGAGCAACCTCAAAGCCGATTAAACCGGCTCCTTTGGCAAAAACCCCAGCAACAAAACCTTTGAAGAGGTTTATGTCACCTGGAGGTAACTCAGAGGGCGGAGATAACAGCCAGTTGAGAGATCCCAAGCTGGCTGTTTGTCCGGCTGAAACATTCCCCCCTTCCAGCACCGTCTGTGTCTCTGCGTTTACCAGCACCTCATCCAGAAAGGTGTACCCCTGGCTGAGAAACTGTGACACATACTGGCTTTCTTTGTCCTTGTAGGACATTGGGATCGTGTCTGGGCCGTTAGCTTCAAAAGGTCCTTCGAGCTTTGTCTCAGACCAATTTTCAGCTTTCCCATCAGTGACGGTTCGGCGTAGCTCGACCATCGTGAATTGGCCTGGCTCCGAGGAGCTGGGCTCCCGGAGCAACTTGTAGCCAATGAAGACTTCTATTGTGGTTTCGTCATTGCCCCACTCTTTAGCAGTGTAACGACGGCACAAACAGTCATTTTTCTTCATGCGTCACCCCTTAGCGCCATTGGTCCCCGAACACATCCTTCGCAACACGCAGGATGGCTTCACGCTCCTCTTTGGCCGCACGGATAAGCAGAGCTTGATCCAGGGCGTATTCAAGAGCATTTGGGGCACCACGGAACGCTAGAGACAGTTTCGCCCAACGCACCAACGTCCGAGTGGACATGGTGACGCTGATCTGACCATCTTCACCGTTTTCGCCAAGAAACAGTTTGCGGACCTGATTAGCAATCCGAACCATTCCCTTCCGCACATTTTCCGGAAGTTTCGGAGTAACACGGCCAAGAATGCTGAGTTCAGCTTCCTCATCCGCATACCCTACTTTGGTGAAACGATAGCGATCCATAGCTGCGAGGTTCTGCATCATCACCCCCTGGTACAAACCAGAAGCATCACCGGACCCCGTAGAGTTACCAGTAACGACCACACGAAACATCGGGTGCGGCTTGATGATTTCCCCGCCATTCTGAGCGATCACAAGGGGACGCCCTTCAAGGACATCGTTGAGACCAGCCAGCTCGGCAGGGTCGGCCAAATCCACCTCGTTGATGAGGAGCAGATGACCTTCACGCATAGCGACTGCCAGAGGTCCATACATGAACTTCATGACAGGTGGTTGACCAGGCTTTTCCGCGACCAGAGCGTGATGTCCAATCAGATCTGTCAGCTCCATCCGCCCGTGGGCAGTGATTTGCTGAACAGGCCAGTTGAGACGACCAGCGATCTCGGTGATACCTGAGGTTTTGCCAGACCCGGTAGGGCCGGTTACGAACAATGCGTCACCGCCAGGCTCTTTGAGATAGGCCAAGACCTCTCGCAGAAACTCTTTGCGGAAAACGTAGTTGGTATCAGTGGCAGGGATGAAAGGGTTTGAACCGTCAGCGTAGCCGATGGCCGTTACCTTCTCCGGAATGCTGGGCATACCGAAAACCTTGCTTACTGAGAATTGAGAGTATTGAGACATAGGTGCGCTCCTATTGTGACAGGCGCACCACGTCCCGAACCGGGCGGATGCGCCCGGTTGGGCTAGTAAATTAACGTTAATTTGCTGTTTGTTTTTGGCGACCAGCTATCGCACTTTTCGCTCTCCGAAGAGAACAAAATCTGCTTACTGATGGTATTCACCATGAGTAAGAAGACTTTTAAGGAGCGAGGAGAGTAGCCTCTCCTGGAGGCCACTCCCTCAATGGACGAACATCACCACATCGTCGTTTTGACCAATGACCCCGGTTTCTTTGGCCCACTTCACTGCTTCACTGTGCGCCTGGTAGGAGCTGGAATACAGTTTCGGATCAAATTTCACCTCGCGTCCATCAGCCAGATAGATGATGCCTGCGTGATCGTCGTAAACATGAAGATTCTGTTGCATTCGACATTCCCCCTGTAGCTTGTCGTCAAAGCCAACTGACACCAGAAGACTTTGAGGACAAGCCACAGAGGCTTGACCAGAAAGAGAGGGGTTGCCCCCTCCCTTTGCGTTGACTATCAGCAGTAACCGAACGATTCAGCGATTCTCACGAAAGGACGAGAGATTGCCCAACCAGTAGGGATACACAAAGCGATGATAGCGATTTCCATGATGTTGCTCCTAAGCAAAAAGGGGCAACATCCCCGTCGGGGTATGGTTGCCCCGATGGGTTTGAAAGTGTCGAAGATTACTCAGCGACAGTTATTACCAAACAAGTTCCTTGCCCTTACGAAGGTAAGTCGGGATTTCGAGATAATCCCAGTCAGGTTCTTGTTTAGCGACTTCTTGAACTTGAGTTACCTCAGGTTCAACGACTGCTTTGGCTTGTTCAGCCTTGGCAGCACGTTCTTTGATGACGGCCTGTACAGACCGCATTGCAGGAACTGCGAATTTGTTCCAAAGGAACAAACCGATACGCTGGAACACTTTAGCGAGAACGATGAAGGAAAAAGCAAATGCCTTCGCGCCTACGTACAGTGCGCCCAGAGATGCAAGCAGAACTACAATGAAAGTGATGATGTGCATGGTGTTGCTCCTATGTAAAAAAACAGGGGCAACACCCGAAAACCGGGAGAAGCCCCCGGCTTGGGGTTAAGTAATGCCATACGGCATAAGACTAGATGCTGTTTGTTTTCGGAGACCAGCTATCTCACCTATAGCCGCAGAGCGACTAAGATGATTCAAATATAGCTCACCTTTGCTAAACAGAAAACGCTGTAACTGTCCATTTTGGGCACTTCGAGAGGTCAGGTTACAGATTGACCGCATTTATCCTTTCCAGTGCGTTTATCTGTACCTCAAATTTAGGAGTATCTCTAATGGCAGAAGCACAAGTAGCACTGGACACAAACAACGACCGCAGCAACCACTACTCTCGCCCTGTTTTCAAGCAAGTTCTGAAAGTAAATAGCCTCCAAGCTCAGCGCGTCATGGAACGCAGCTTTGAGCGAGTTTCCAACTCCCTGTTCTCCATCGACGTGATCCTTCGCATCATCGGTGAGCAGGACGAAATCGACCAGGTTGAAACCGTCATCCTGGAACACATTTCCAAGGTCTCCGAAGACCTGGACAAAGCTACCGCCCAGCTCAACAAGCTGATGGAAGACAACGGCATCGACATGATGCCCGGCTACACCAACCCGAATGAATACACCATCGAGATCAACTCTCCTCAGGTTGCTCAGTTTGCACACCTGATCCGCAAACTGGATACCCTGATGGGGATCGTTGACACTCTCTGGCTGAACACCGTACTGACCAGCAAGCAGCGCACCGACGCCACTTACCAATGGCAGCAACGCCTCATCAAGCTGGCCGGTCGAATCATCGGCATCGAGAAACGGGCTCGCATTTCCGCCCACAGCAAAGGCAAAGAAGGTGAAGTGGCCGAAGCCGCTCCGGAATCTGCAACCGGCGACAAGGAAATCGCAGACGAAGCCGAGAAAACAAAAGCAGCATAACCCAGCCCAAACCTTTGCCCCTCGCCCGAGGGGCTTTTTTTTGTCTTTTATGGTTGCATTTTTTGATGCTGTGATATTATCGAAGTAAATCAGATTCAACTCAGGTAAGAACGGAGAACAACATGAAAAAGGCTTTAATCACCACCGTGGCTCTGGCTGTAGCAGCTCTATCTGGCTGTGCATCCACCAGCAGTTACGAACCCACAGCGTACAAAACCAATCACAGTCGCGCTTACAACATCGCGGAGGCCGGTGGCCTGGTAACAGGCATCCAAGACGCTTCTGTTCCGCGTGACAAGCTGGAGCGTCTGACCGACACCAAAACGTTTGGGGCAGCCTACGTGCTGTCTGGCTACATGTCCCCTCAGCTCGGAATGACCGACTGGCAAGGTGGCTTGGTCAACCTTGCGAACTGGGCTATCGGCCCCAAACAGCATGGCGCTCGCAATAGCTTGATCGCTTGGATGCCTGCTAACGAAGCAGTTTCACCGGCAGACGCTCAGGCCAAATTTCTTTCACATGTGAAAGTTTCCATTGAGTCAGCGCTGACTGATTTGGGTGCCAATTTCACGCTTCTGTATGACAAAGATGGTCGCCTAACCTATCAGTTCTACAAGAATGAATGGGGTTGCCCGACGTGGGTGAACGGACAAAGTAAGGTAGCTGACATGTGTTCCGTTAAGGTGAAAATCGTGGAGCCTCGCCTAGGGTCAGCTCCTAATTTTGTCTCTGGCGTTCAAGGTACAGCGTATGCCTTCACATCAGGCCATGAGACCGCATACAACTTTGTGAATGTCGGTAATGGGGCAGCAAGCCATGCTCCTCAGCAAGCGATCTACGCAGCTATTAGCAAACAGCTACCAGCTTGGGCCTACCTCTACCTTGCTCCAAAATCGGTTGAGCTGGATAATGGCGAAAAAGTTGCTTTCCCTTACCTTCTTGATCAGGGAAAAGCAGAGTTATTTGTTTACCCAGAAGCGTAATCAATCTACATGAGAAAGGGGCCGAAAGGCCCCTTTTTTTATCCACCACCACCAGTTGGCGCGCCTGTTTGAGGGTCTATGCTGTTTGTCGCCTCTTTTCGCTTCGCGTCAATATCAATCCCTTCCAACCGCTCCAACGCCCTTTCCTGAGCATTCTTCCGCGTCCCGTCAATATTGAAGTCATTCCCTGCTCCAGTCAGCGAGTCGAGATTTATTGAGGCCGGATCAGGGAATTTACCGTTCTGCTGTAATATCCCAAGCCACTCATCCAAATTAATTTTGCTCCAATCAATTTCGGCAATTTTATCTAGTGGAATCCCTTCACACTGAGGATTTTTGGGGTCTCCAAAGTTCTGCCCCAATTGAGGGCGAACCTGTTCTTGTATAATACGAGAGAGCGGAGAATTGAAGCAGCAATACGCTTCTCTTTTTTCAATACAAGCGCCCAACACCTTAGATTTACAATAAGAGCCTACATAGGTGCAATTCTTGAGCGCTCTTTTGGCGTTCATAGTGAACTCTTCTTCCTCGCACTTATAAATCATCTGGATCATCACCATCGCAACGACATAGACGGTATATATCGTCATGGCAGTGCTAAGCCATGTTGTCGCAGTCTCCATCATTGCTTCGGCAGCTTGTTCAGATGCTGCGGCAGCCGCCTGCTCTGTTGCTGCATCTTGGCCTGCTGATTTCATGACATCCATCATCACTTCTTTGACTTGCTCTTTGAGCTGGTCAATGAGTTGATCAACAAACTGCTCTACAGGCTGGAAGAACGAATCAACAGCACCTGAAACGTTCTCTATATAACTTGTGAACGGTTTTGTGACTTCTGTCCACCCTTGAAGGGCAGGTTCCCTAAGTACCTGATAAGCACCTTTAAGCGCATTACCATCAGTCAGCCCCATCACTGCGCCATCGAGCTTTGGAACGGCCATTATTAGGTTCAGATAATCGGCAAGAGATATATTGGTTGGCTTTTCACAGCAATCAGAAACTCCCCCAACAGCTATCTTGCATTCGCCAGCTTCCCCTGCAAAAGCAGAGCAAATAACGTTTTCATCCCCGGTAGGATTGTCATCCCCATCTTGGCCTGTGCAGCTCATATCCTGCGTCATGAATTGGGCTGCATTGAGCAACGCAGTAGCGCGAGCAAAATCAGTGCTTTGTGTTTTGGTCAAATCAAGGCAGTCATCTCCCATGCAGCGTATAGGCCCACCGCACTGGTACTCAGTTTCCTTTTCCAAGGTCGGAACAGAAACATCTGTACCACAGTCATAAGTATCCTCGTGGACGTAGCACGTACCAGAACTTCCCTGAGCACCATCAACACATTTGGAACTGATGAAGCCGCACTGAGGGTTTTCTTCATATTTCTGACAGCTATCGAGATTCCCGCCCGTGTTTACCGGACAGTGCGTTTCACCTTGAGGGTCTGTCCAGCAGTCCATTTGCCCCTTATAAAAGTCATAGTCAGCTTTAACTCGAACCTTTTTGCATAGTTTTGGAATACCAGGCAAAGGTGACGGCTTGAGTTGAGATTCGCAAACTTTGATCCCATTGATGACTGTGCAGCCCGTAGCATCAGTCGGGTCATCTATACATGTGATCTCGCCTTCCGCAAAACCATCTACAACCCCTTTGGCTGAATCCATGCAGCTCTGTGGAGCCCACTCATCCTTGGTAATGGCTTTTGATGGGTCATAGCGTAGCTTTATGCGGCCAAAACCCTCACCTGCGCCAGTTACTGAAACGCGGATCTTAAACGTAACAACATCACCATCTTTCACATTCTTGAAATAGGGAGTGACATCAATATTAGGGTTTCGCTCCCAACTTGTTGACAATTCACATCGGCCAGCCGTTTCTGGAGGGAAATTGCCGTCAGGGCCGGACCATACTTTAGTTTCCTGACCTGATTTACCAACCCAAACTTGCATGTAGTCATCCCACTTGGCGTACTCAAGAGTTGCAGACACTATGGCGTCTGGATTACTGACTTGGACCCGCGTGTATTCCTCATAAATCGAACAGTTGCCACTCCAGTAGTCGTTACCAACTCGGCCAATCCACAACTCAGTACAGCCTTCTCCACAAGATTTGAGGTTATATGGACCATCATAGTGCTTCACCACAGAGGCATCGTAGTCATGGACAACCTCACAGTCCGCGCTTTGATCTACAACACGCTGACACCGTTCATACTCTGGAATGTGGGCGTTGATAGTATTCTGATTGATGGTTGTTTCGGCAGAACAATCCCCAAAGCCACCTGCGATGAGGTCCATATCCTCATAGGTCTTTTTGCTTAGATTTAGTACAGGGTCATTACTGAAATCAGGGCGTGATCGATTAGAGGCATCGAGAAGAACCTTGTATGCCGCACCAGAGATTGATGGATTAGCACTATTGGCATCACTCCACAGCGACCCTTTTGCATTATTCCCCACGCTGTCCATGTCATCGCCAGAGTCGTAAATGCCTTGCAGACCGCCCACATCAGGTTTATTGGCATCAGGGAAGTAATAACTATCAGGTTTATTGTTGGTCCCGCTCGTTCCGGGGAATAGATCATTGACATTAATCTGACTCCCCCCGTTCATTTGGAATTGACCGTCTTTCAACGTCGGCATAGAGATTGTGCCATCTTGCACAGTCCCCGAGCTCGACTTGAATGAGTTTGAGAGGTTTTGTCCGAAAGCCTGGGCCTCTTTACCCACCGCTGTGATGTCCTGGTCTTGGCTACCGTTAGCGTAGGAATGTATCGGCAGCGCAGACATGGTTACTGTCAACAGCGAGGCCACAGCTTTCATAAAGTAATTATGACTTCGCATTGTGTTCTCCATTTCAACCTTCCCATGCTATCTGAGAAGACAAGGGCCACCTGTACGTGTAGTGGCCCTTTTGGGGCATAATCTAAAATGCCCGTGCAAATTCGTTAGGGTCTGCTCAATTGTTACAGCAATCATTCCATCGCCAGATGGTGTAAATAGGGTCTTGCCCAATTGCCGGTATAGTTCGCGCCAGACCCCACGTAAGAGTGGATTCGCCAATTACGTGAGATGAGTTTGTCTCTGGAACCGGATGCAATAGCGTGAATTTGTACTGCGTTTTGGGTAGTGTTGGGCTAATAACACCTCTACACATAGCCTCAGAACCCATTGTCTTCCACGCTAACCCCCGGCGATGCAAAGCAGCCAGAACCCTTGTGCTAAGAAGACTGCTATCGCGGATAACACCTTTTCCACCATTCTGGTTGCCACTAAATGGATACAGGGTGCCCCATGAACCAGCACACCAGAAAAGCTGTTTTAAAGGTTTTCCAGCGGTTGATGAGACAGCATCAGCAGTACACGCAGCCGCCGCAATTGGGTTTGCTACTGCCGCCGCCTCTGGATTGGTAAAAAAAGCGAGCTCATCATTGTTCCAGGTCGGGTCGAGCTCCGACATGTACATGATGTCGAGATCCATATACCCATCAGCATTACAGGTCTGCTTAATAAATAAATCGAGCATCACCAACAGAGGAAACGCATAGTAGTGATAGTGCATAAAAGAACCATCACCACCATCCATGTCTCCCATGCCATGATGCCCTTGGTTAGTCCTATCAAACGGGAACCTGACACCATTCAAGACAGATGAGCAGCCAGGCACTCTCTGAAATTCAACAAGCCGTGCTGGCTCCCACATAGAAGTGGTGACTCCAGGCCGAGGGACCCCTAGATTATCCTCGCACATACACAGAGGGTTGCTTACGGCTTCACTCGGGAATGATCCGCCTCCACCACTTATAGGAACCCCTGCTACTTTGATGGGAAAAATACAGCTCCAGCAGATGTCAGTAATCAGTTTTCCGCCGATTACTTCCGCATTCTGGCACCCAGGGTCAGCCGATACCGAACGAACCCAAAAGACCGCGCTAACGGCAATGACCCGTAGAATTTTTTGCATCATGGTAAGGCCTTTACGTAATTCAAGTGTTTCTCCATGACAGCAGGCTTCCCGTGATAGAAACCTTGTTGCCATGACAGTCCAAGTAATTTGGCGCTCTCCCCCAATGGGAAGCTCTCCACCTGCTCAGCAATGAGCTGTATGCCTTTTCGGCGGCAGTGGAGGATGGCCGAGTAGTCTTCAAGCGACCGCAGTCTTCTCGCGTCAAACTTGCAATAGTGCCAGTCATAACGACTCAGGCGCTCCAGCGAAGAGTTTTTGTCTCCATAGTCATCCAGCGCCAGCTCAACCCCTATTTCGGTAAGAGCCTCCCATCTCAATGCGAGAGAGGCATCCTGAATGCCCTCGGTAATCTCGATGACAAGCCGTGATGAGTGATTCTTAGCAATGTCGCGGACAACCCTCCACCACGCTTTGAAAATGACGTCTGATTGCAAAGTATGTTCAGAGACATTCAGAAAAAGAGCTGGGTACAGATCCAAGCAATAATGAAGGTTGTCCTGAATGAACCGTGCCATCTCCATATCCACCAGCCCCCAATAAGGAGGTGATGACAGAGAGGATGGTGTAAGAACCCGGCCTTCGTCGTACCAACGAGCCAGTACCTCAGCAGCGACAAACGAACCTGTGCCGACGTCTTTAATTGGTTGGAAAGCCGGGGCAAAAATCATTCACCGCCCTCCTCAGCAAGTTCGCGGACAACAAACTTCTTGCCTCTGGCAGTAATGACGCTCGGTGTGTGCTCCAGCTCGAACCGGGTAATCAGATCTGGCGTCAGCAGATATACCGGCGCGTCAAAGTTGTCGGTGACACTCTTGTAGGAATCCCAGCCTTTGTCTTTGTCGAACTCTGTGGCGATATAGGTAATCCGTTGTACGCCAGGTTCCTGCTTAATTTCAGGCAGCTTCTTGGCGAGCAGCTCCATTTGCTTTTTGTCCAGCGGGTCGAAAACTACGACCGCTTGGGTAAATGGCCGCGTTCCAGGCTTGCAAACTTCCTTCGGATCGCACAATGGGTTGATCACGTCACCCGCGTGAGCGAACACAGTGCCATCCGGAGTGCTGATGTCACTGGTGATCATGACGCTAGGGTCAATTTCTCGTGTTCGAGATTTTGGCGCTCTGGGCAGCTCATTGAAATTCTGCTTGGTCCAGAAGCGCTCTATAGCCTGTTTCTTCTTCTCTTCCCAGTCGATATTGGCAAGGCGTTTCTTGGCAACATCAATAAGGTCTGGCTCACTGATTTTCTCCACCGGCCCCTTAACGCCGAGATCGCCTTTTTCTCCGTTATCCACTTCCCGAGCCAACCATACCGGGTCGGACAACCCGGAGACCTGGGCGACGACGTTTGGTTGTTCGCCAGGCAGCGGCTCATCCTCCAGCATCACAATCGTGGGAACGGCTGTGATGTTGTACGTTTTGAACAACGTAGGGTTGATGATGATGTTCGGCACTGGGTCTTTTTTGGCCGCGAGCGCCTGAATAGCTTTAACTCCCTGCCCCAAGTTCATTCCTTCCGGGATGCCACGGAACACAATTACAGAATCAGGCTGGCCTGACACCGCCGTTAGGACGTCATCTAACCCCTGTTCGCCAAGAGACAACGAGGCGAAAACCAGTATCCGATGGTCAGAGTAGATACCCTTTTCAGCCTGTTTCCGGTGCATCTCCTTGAGCGTTGGGTTAGTAGTTTGGAGCTGCTTGAAAAATGCCTTGGCTTCGGCCTGAGCCTCGTCCATGTGTTGGTTTTGCAACAGAGATGGCATTTCCATCTTCTGGGCCTTTTGGGCAATTTGCTTTCCTTTCTCAATAAGCGCCTTATCCTGCTCTGTGAGCGGAGACTCTTGAGCGTATGCCCCGCCAGCCACAGAGAATATCAACGCCACCAGAACGCTCTTAGAACAGGGGATATGCGCGGCCAATGATCTGATCATTTTTCACAGTCCCCCAGTAACGTGAGTCGAAGCTGAATGGGCTTTTGCCCATAAACCAGTAGTTATTCTCTTTCAGCGTGGTCTTGCCGTAAAAGTGGCTCTCTGGCAGATGTAGTTTCCCTGCGAGCTGGAGCCCCTCTCCGACGACATCACCATTGACGGTGATCTTCCACTTATCGTTGATCTCGACTTTATCCCCCGGCATACCGGTGAGGATTTTGACCATGCGAGTCCCGTCCTTGTAGAAAGGCTGCATGTTCTTGGCTTGGAAGGCGTAAACAGCTCCCCTCTCCAGAGTTTGGTCGTTCAGATCAATGAGGAAGAAGGTGTAACCCGGCAGGCACTTCTCCTGTTGTGGATCAATGCCAATACGGTAGCGGCTGGCAAAGGCCGCACCAGCAGCCCAAAGAACCAGTAGTGTCACACCGGCCTTAACCCCGAAGCGCTTCCAGGATTCCTTTTTGACGAAATACTTCTTGAGTGGAAAATTCATTTCAGCACCTCATCAGGGAGGTACACGTCACTTGGAGCACCGACGACAGCACTTGCGTCAAGGACCAAATAACCTGCGTCTTTCAACTTCAAAATTGCGTCATTGGTCTTGACCATCAGTCTTTCAACTTCCTCCTGAGAGGCACCAGCGGGATACGCCGACGCCACTTTAGCGAAGTCAACCACGACCACTGGCGGGGTTTGATTCAAACGCTGATGGATGCTTGCCGTTTGTTCGCTCATCACGTAGTAGCTACCGCCGAAGCCACCAGCGGCACCGAGAATGGCGGCGATTGCGATTGATTTAATGTCCATTACTGTCTCCCTGGTTATGCAGCCTGCTGACGGCTTCGCATCACGGCCTTGATTGCCTCAGGAATGCTCATGCCTTGTTTCACAAACTGGTCGATGGCGTTAACGTCCACCGGATCGGTCGAATAAAGCAGCTTCTGGAAGTCGCCCACTATCAAGCGTCCGACGCCCATGCCGCTCTTCGATTTGATAAAGATTTCTGAGTACACGCCCTGGATGGTGTGTACCGTCTTGAGGGTGTGGAACCCGCCCTCTGAAAGGGTCAGACGACCGCTACGTTTAACAGATTCCACGGTTTCTTCGGTTTGGCCGAGCAAGTACATGCTGGCCGAGTTCTCCGCGATGGCGCGGCCCACTGCGTTCTCATAGAGGTCGTTGATGGACTGCGTTGCAATGACAACGGAGCCACCGTACTTACGGAATTTGCGGTAGGCATGTTCCATGAAGACCGAGACCTCGCCCTCTTTGAGCAGGTCCCAGGCCTCATCCACGATGACGACTTTCTTGCGGTTACGTTCACCCAGGAATACTTCTTGCTGGATCTGGTAAATAAGCTGGAGCAGTACAACCTGACGCAAGTGCTTACGCCCTTGCAGTTCATCGAGCTCCAGTACAGTGAACTGGTTCTGGAAGCTGACGTTGTTCTTGCGAGAGAAGTATTTCCCGTAGCTACCTTTCGACGTAAAGGCGTAGAGCTGCTGACCAATATCCTTGAGGCGCTGGTCGTTTTCTTCTTCCAGACAGCGCTCAGCGATGTCGTCAACCTTCATCTCTTTACCTTTCTCTTCCCACAGGCGAGAAAGGACCTGTTTCAGCGCAGAGATTTGCCATTCATCCAGCAAGCCTTTGGCCGACGCCATTGCACAAACGAGGCTGACAATCGCGTCTTCTTCGTCCTCGTAGTTCTGTATGAGCTCGAACGGGTTGAGGCAGACGTGCGTTCCTTCTTCAAAGTGAACGAAGTCGCCATTGAGCATTTCCGACAGCTTCTGGTAGGACTTACCGGCATCAATAACCCAGACCTGAGCACCCTCGGACAAGTAGGAAAAAATCAGTTCGTTGGTAAGGAACGATTTACCCGAGCCGGATTCGGCTGCGATCACCAGGTTTTTGTTGGTATTACTGTCGTGAAGAGACAGACTCATGAGCTGGCCGTTGCGGGAAATCAGCGCTGCATGATAGGTCCCGGTCCCCTTCCATTCCCCAAACACCGGCAGGACCACAGCCGCCTGCTCGGTTGTCATGGTCTTGTAGCGGAATAGGTCTCGCACTGCATCCCGGTCTGTACAGAATGGCAGGCAGTTGAGGAACATCGGCAGAGCAACGAACTTATCCTCCATCAGCTCGAACCGAGATTCACGCCAGATGTTTCGTGCGGCCATCGCCGCCGCTTCAACACGTTCTTTGGTTGGAGCAAATAAAACCACCGAGTAGGTGATCTTGACTGGCTTAGCCCCCTCTTTCATGGACTCATAGAGAGTGTCGAAGCTCTCCTTTTTGTCCGCCAGCACCGGCACGAATTTGAGCATCGGCCCGTAGGCTTGGTTTACAGTGAACTGGCGTTTGCGCTCCAGAGTGTTTTTCGTGCTTTCTGCCTCAGGGAAAAACACATTGGTCACAACCATGTAGTTTTCTTTGATGCTGGAGTTGCCGCCGCTGAGATCCCCGGCATAGGTCAACGCATCACCAAAGTAGAAAACGTCAGGCAGCTTTTTCGCTGACATGACTTTCGCGTGGTAGTCCCCCAGCCTGATGCCGTTCTTGCTGACTTCCACATCAGTGCCGTAATCGAAGATTTGCTCGCAGATGGGCTTATCCATCTCCCAATCCACAGAGTCATGTCGCCATGAAGCATCCGGCCCCCAATTCAGGATGGTGCTCATGATCCGGATGTAGTTCACCGCCGTCATTGTGCGGGGACGCAGACCAACGGTTTGAAGCGATGATTCGACCTTCGTGCGAAGCTGTGCGAGCTGCTGGAGTTCGCTTTCAGTCGGGTTATTGTTCTTGATGGGGACTTTGCACGTAACGAACAGCTTGAGGTCTTGGATCAAGCCATTGTCGTAGATACCTTTGTTGGTCTTGGCAAATATGCGTTCTGTCGTGTGGTGCTGGAGGAAGTTAATCCGTTCCTTGATGACAGATGTCAGCAGCTCGTGACGGAAGCCATCACGCAACCCCATCATCCGGTACATCTCCTGATTGATGTCCGGGGAGCGGAACAGAACAAACTGGAGCGTAGTCTTCGACGGGAACTCCTGATTCAGGAAACCGTTCATTCGCTCCTGAACTTTTTCATCGGCACCACACAGGGGCTCACACATGAAACCAAAGCCTGCACTGTGGTCATCCATAAGGAAGACATGATCGTCTTCGTCATAGGCCAGGACAGGAATAATCCCGGCAGCTCGCAAGTGCTCCGGGATCAACGTTTCTTCGAGTTTCTTTTTGATGGTTACGATCATTCAACACTCTCCAACCATGATTTCAGGTTCTTCGGACGTCCTTTGCTGACACGACCATCCGGAGCAACCACGAACGGAACGCCCTCAATCCCAATGAAATGAGCTGTCAGCAGCGTTTGATCGTATTGGCCGGGGTCGCAGGTTTCTTTTGAAGGAAGGGAACCCAAGGTGTTGTTCATCAGCGCATTGAGCGCGTGGGTTTTGTCTTTCGCGCAGTACAAGTTCTTTGCCAAGCGGTTGGACTCAGCACCCAGAGCAGGAATCACGATAAATTTAAAGGTGTAATCATCCACCAGCGATTTGGCATCACCCATGAGCTGATGGCAAACCGCGCATCTAGGATCGACAAAGACCACCACCTCTTTGTCACCACGCCCCATCGAAACGGTGTTCAGCGTGTCCACATCCATGCCCATGCTCTTGAAGTGGATACGCTCCGCTACATCCCTCATTTGGGACATCGTGTTGAGGGGCTTCTTGCTCCACAGGTCGTAGATTTGTCCTGAAATAACAAATCGCCCGTTTTCAGAGAGGAACATGATCTGCCCATCACTTTGGACGGCTCGAACCCCTTTGATGGGTAGCTCTACGATGTCCTCTATCTTCGCCGCTCTGGGATCGGTGATTTCCAATTTCGATGACGCATGAGCCGTGCCGGTAATAATCCCGAACACCATCAGCGCCCCGAGTAATTTTGTCCGCATGTCTATCCCCTAAGATTGGATTACTGGATGCTGGGCAGTGTATCCGGGGGAGGGAAATAGACTCGCCTCTGTAATAGCCCAATTTGGACAATTCCAGCGCGATACAAAAAAAAGCCCGGTCTGAACCGGGCTTTGAGAGGAATGAACCTTAGTTCATGGTAACAGCTTCGGATTTGCCACCAGAGTCATCGACCCCAACCAGAGAGATGGTCGGCATCGTTTCATAGGTGCCCTTGCTGATAGTCACTCGATCAGAGCTGATGCTCTGCAACTCACCGGCAATGGTCCATTCGTAGGACTTCATGCGGCCATCGGTATCTTCGCAGTTCGCATAAACGATCCACGACCCAACGGTCTCTCGTGAGCTCAGGCTACATGCAGGCAACTTGTTCTCTGCCACATTGATGTTCACCTCGCCCTCAGCTTCATGCCCCATTTCTGAGGTTATTTTCAGCTTGATGCTGTGCTCACCAGCGCCCAGAGTTGCTCTGCCGTAGTAACCGCTGCTTTCCAACGGCGTACCATCTACCGAGTAGACGCGAGTCGAAATACGGTCGCGTGGGTGGCCGCCAGAAATGTACGGTCGCAACAGCACATCCAGAGGCTCACGCTCGTATTTGTTCGAGCCAGAGTATTGCAGGTCGATAGCATAGGGCTCTGCCTGGCCGATCTTGAGCGGTTGCTCGATCACGGTTTCATGGCCGCGAGCATCACGGACAGTCACCTTGATGTTGTAATCGCCCGGCTCATTGATCACAAAGGACCGGACAATATCCTGCCGCTGATCCTGAATCACTGCGCCTTCCGGCAACTCCCACTCGTAGGTCGGTTCTTCCAGCTTGCCGTTGAAGGCAATTGGCCGCACTGACGCGGTGATCGTCGCAGGAGCCACGTCAGCGTTCTTCCTGACCTGCATTCCGAAGCTCGGCCATACATACTGCCACACGCGGGAGCGTAGGCTATGCGAGGCTTCTGCACCCTGATCTCGGTATCCTTCGATCCAGGTGGTGTACTTCGTTTCTACAGTAGCCTGGTTGAGGTCAGTGTCCGAAGGCACGTACTCAGCAGTATCACCCTGCACAATTGAGCCATCAGGCAGCGTGAAGAACCCGTTCAGCTTCACGTCCATCCCACGGTAAGGCAGGCTGGTTTCGGCTTTGAACACATACTTCTTACCGGTCTCAATGACTCGCGGCCCTGTCACGTAAGGACGGGGGGCCTTCACTGCTCGGAAGTCAACTGCCGTTTTCGCAACTTCATAGGCATAGCCGTCATCAGCCGGTGCAGTGGCAGAGCGCACACGAGCCCACAGGCGGTATCGGGTTTCTTCATCGCTCGAAAGCGTGATGCTATCCCCTGTCTGCGCGTAGGTTTTGCCACCGTCAGTAGACCACTCAACAATGGCATTGCCACCGGAGATTGGCTCATCGTTCAACGTCAGGTTCGCTGTGTACTTGCCTTCACTTCCGACAAACAACGTGGTCGGGCCGATAACAGCAATATCAGGTTTGTCGTAAGCGACAACACTGACCGCTTCGGTGTACTTTTCCGCACCTGAGTTGACGTTCACCACCTTGGCCCGAACCTGGTACTCCCCCTTATCGAAGGTCTTCACAAGCTGATACTTGTATCGATCTTCTGGGATGAACTGCTCCCAGGTTTTACCGTCGTCCTTACTGGTTTCCCACACAACCTGGCCGGTAGCCCGGAGATCCTGACGGTCGTCCAAAGATAGCTTGAACACAGCAGTGAACGGAGCTTCACCAGACAACTTGCGAGCCTCCACGCCAGCACCGATGGCACCACCACGAAGCACTGTCAAGAAGGCAGGTCTGATAGACAACTCTGTGCGGTTGTAACCCTCAACAGGGCTTTCCAGAACAGCCTCAGCAGCGATACGGACGGAGGAAGTATCCACACCAGACAGGTCTACTGAGAACTGAGCTTCACCGTTCGATGCTTCCGCATAATCAGTGAGCGCAACCGTCTCGTTGTAGGCCTTTTGCTGGATCAGGCGTACTTTCCACACCCCCATCGTGTTAGCGTCATAGTCACCATCAGGTTTGTACTGATCACGGATGAGAACCCTAACCGGCAATGCCTGGGTGTCAATCGCGGTATCACCTTTAACTTCAACGATAGGACGGATACTGTCAGAAGGTGCAGAGATAGCCCGGTAGACAACCTCAGTCTTCACATCAGGCACCTTGTTGTAGGCCGCGTTCACCTTGTAGGTGGTCTCCTCCCACAACGCTCGCTCATCGGTATTGATGCGGCGATACACCTTATTGGTGGCACCCCATCCCGGAGTGAAGGTCTCAGACTCAAGAACATCAGAGTTGCGCGATATGGCAATATCCAGATCAGCTCGTTCAGAGTTGATAATGGCATCACCCAGGTAGTTACCTGTCATCGGCACCAAGTAGATGTTGTCTTTGAAGTTGTAGTCGGAGGCTAGTTCAACGGTCGGAGCTGGTGGGTCAACCGCTTCGACATTGAAAGTCTCGTCGTTCAACGTCACCCGAGTGCCGTTACGGGTGAAAATACTTACCCGCCACCCCAGAGGGTGATCACCGTTCTCGGCCAGGGAACCTGACAACGAAGGAGATTCCGATAACGGGTCTTGGACCAGTCCATCGGGGATCTGCTGCCACTCGAACAGACAGGTGCGGCTTGCACTGCCAACAGCTTTGTTCGCGGCCTCGTTTTTCGCACGGTCAGCACTGAGAGTGATTGAACAATCAGGACCTTTGCTCTGCTTGAAGTTCACATCAAAGTCTTCAATGACGCGATTCACCTGAGCAATGTCATCAATCGGGGTGTAACCAACAGAGCCATAGGCAGTAGTTACCGTCAGGTTCTGAGAGCCAGACCCAACTTTTACCTTGGAACCGTCACCACTGAACAGGTACAGGCTGTATTCGACAGGTTGTTCACCAATGCTCACAGCCTGCCCCACCAGCCCGGCAACTTTCATCCCGTTGTTGTCCTGCGTAGTTTGTTCAGCCTCATCCGGAGTTCTGTCCCATTGGAGCAAACACACCGGGTCACGAATTGGGTCTGCGGCCATAGCCACATCCTCTTTCGTGGTGAACCGGCAAGGCACACCCGACTCTGGCAGGGCATAGATTTTCACCGGGTCAATAACCTGGCGAATTGTCCATGATTCAGCCGAGAGCTTGGCCGTCCCTTTCCAGGTATTGATGTCCACAACCAAGATGGGTGAGTTCGGCGCGGAGGTCATGACAAGAAGACTGGAAGAGCCGACCACATCAGGAACAGCCGGTTTAACCGGAATGCTCAAACGACCACCTGACGCACCGAAATCATGTTGGCTCATGATCCCCATTGTCTGGCCCGGCTCGATACGCACCCCATTCACCACCAGCGGCACTTTCGCATCAGAACGGAGGGTCGCAAACACGTCGTATGAACCTGTCACGACAGCACCATCACTGAGCGTCAGCGGCTTGGTCTCGATGATCCGCTTGCCATCTGCATGAACAAATTCATGAGTGACAGCGGGGACCATAACCTTGCCATCCATCCCATCCGCCAGCATCACCTGACGCGGTTTGTACTCGAAGCCAACCGCCTTTTGAACCGCGTTGCCTTGTGCGTCCTCACCGGAAACAGTCAGCGTGTAAGATTCCCCTTCCTTCAAAGACGGGAACATTACCGGGTACTCAAGGCGGAATCGACCTTTCGACTCCTCACGCCAAGACAACTGCACCTTGTCATCGGCTGGGCCTCCGACGAGGGCAATAGAGGTCAGCTTAGGACTCGGGTCGGCAGTATCAGTCAAGGTGATTACAACATCATCCAAAGACTGGATTGGTGCTCCATCACTGATCGATACGGTTAGTGTCGGCGCTGAATTATCTATGCTCATAGCATATTGGGAGCCAGTGAATACCTGCTTAACCTCATTACCGAAAGCATCTTTAGCTACGAGAGATATGCCGGTATATGTGCCCTCTGACAGATTCTCAGCAGAAAATGTGAAAAACCAATCATTTGTGCTACTACGAAGAACTTCAGTACGAGACAACGGACGTTCTTCGCCAGTCGAGGTTATCGCAGACGCACTTGAGTTGTTAGAAATAACCCACTGGTTAACACCCCAACCGTCAAATGAATCAGGCTCACGGAAATGAGCTTTAAAAATCCGCCCATTTCGTTCTAACCCAGCAATTTCAGGAGGGTTAAGGTCATAGCAGAACGTTGCCCCAATCCGATCAGACGGAAGTTCAGGCTTCCCTTCCGGTCGAGACCAATATCCAGGCCATGAACATGAGCGCCCACTGAACGATATATCCGTATCCACTTCTGCATAAGAAGCATTTGCCGGAATTTTAGTAGTAGGCAACCAAGATCCCCATAACTCCTGAGCGTAAGGTCTCGGCTCAACATGAAATCTCAGTTTTTTATAATGGTTAACTGAGCTCATATTAATGGTTTCACCGCGGACCCACTGACCATCATCCCTAAGATATTCAACATACTTACCGATGGGAGCCAAGCTAACCGATGGATCAGCTTTCACACTGACGGATGTATTACCAAGAGAGTTCATAACCCAGTCGTAAATAATAAACGACTTAGTTTTTGTCCCATGTTGCTGGAATACATCAGCTTGCGTCTGCCGATAATCATATGTACCGTCTTCGGCAATGATATTGCCTTCAATACAGTTTTTATAATCACACCAGTTACCGCTTTGAGCACCGTAAGGTGAAGAAGGATAGGAGTTTGTTTTGGGTATCCGGTAGAGCACCCTGTAGGTATCGGAATAAATGGTCATTCCGTTCTGATAAGGCGCAAAACCTGATAGGGCCTGACCATTAACCTTAAAAGTTGAGGCCTGCGGGTTCTTAGGGTCATACACTGCTACTGGCTCAGGATTCTCTCCAGACTTTGCACCTACTGAATCCCAAGCAATAGGATAGGCTATTGACCCTTTGTTCCCTGCTTTATCCAGGGCCTCGAAATGAAGCGTATATAGATCCTCCCCATTAGGGAACACAGTGCTCCAGTTCAACAACTGGCCTTGGCCGTTGGCGTAATTAACCGAGACAACAGGACTCCTCTTGCCTTTGCTATCTACAGCATACGCCTGTATAGAGGAAACCGAAGAACCGGCATCAGATGCAGACACATCTATACCTGAAAATCGGTTAGGACCTCGCAGTAGCGTTCCATCAGAAAGCGCCCGGTTCCATTCCCCTTTTACTGTCACGTTTGCCAAACTTGGCGCTGTCGTATCGACTTGAAGCGGGTATTCATCAGTCTGAACGGAACTTCCGTCTGACGCCAGTATTTCGGCCCTTAGTTTGTAGACTCCCTCGGAAGGAGCCGGTAGTTGAAGTTCCGCACCATAGTAGGATTTTCCACCCACTGTGATGCGATCAGTAGCCCCAAGAAGGTGGCTGGTCGCTGTCGAAACCACTGTTCCATCCGACCGAATCACCGAAATCTTTACCTTTCGGTCGATACCGGCACTCAAGGCAAACGAGATATTGCCCGTTGGGTTGGCATAGTTGGCATTCGGAGTCAGAGACCGTTGCGTACCATCTGGAGCCTTAAAGGTGTATTCCAGCAGCTCTGCATGAGCAGCACCAGCGGTAAGAACCGCCAGAGCCCCAAGCATCGCCGGAATTTTAGGCTTGAAATTGATCATCGCATTCTCCATTCGTTTTGAGTTACAAGAACCCAATGCTGGAGGTTACGGGAGGGAGTGCATAAACATGGGCTGTGGAAGTGCCCTTTTTGAGCAAATAAGGAAATAGTTGGAATTTGTTATGACTGGACTTTTTGCCAAAAAATAAGGGCAGCTTTTAGGCTGCCCCTATCACCCGTTGATTAACGGCAAGGTGTCTTTTACACCCCCAGGCCATTGCTGAGTTGCACAACAGCCGGGATGACCTTCTCTGCATGTTCCAGAGTAGCAGACATGATGGATTCCACTACGGTCGGGGAGTTGTACAGGCCCATACCGCCACCGATACCCATAGCGAAAGCCATGAGGCTCTGGCGAGCGATACCACCAACAACACCGACCAGGATCATCGCACCCGCAACGATTCGACCCAAAGTACCTTGGGTCCAATCCTTGAGAGTTACCCATACGTCGTCAAACGCTGTACCACCAGTACCAGCGTGGGCCTGATCCGGCACGAGCAGGAAGGCTACCACCATCAACCCCAGGAAGAGGAAGAGTGCGTTGTTTTTACTTGAGGCATTCGCCAACTGATTTGCGTTCATCAAGAACATCTCCTATTTGGTTGTTTCAGACTTCGGTTCGTGTTGTACCGTTTGCAGCGGTCTCAAAACTGGCTCACTTTGCGGTGTGCCATCCCCAATCACCCACCTGCGCGGTTCGATTTCGGTATAGACATACCCTGTCACGATGAGATCACCATTGGTGTCCTCCCAGGGAGCTACCCAAATCCGCATAACCTGTGCTGGTGTACGAATTGGAATCGGGCGATCCGGAAGACGCGGTGCGACATAGTTGTCAATCACCGGGTCTCCGGAGCTAGATGAGTTCGCTGAAACGTTTGAGGAACCTTCGCCATCCGCTTCCGCTTTGGCCTCGACTTCCTCTGGTTTCATTGGGCGCGGGACATTTCCGTCATTGGTTGCGGCGTAAACGTCTCGCGCTGACATACACTGAACACCATTCGGCATTCCCGGACAGCTATACTCATCCTTGCCGATGTTGAACGTCGAACAGCCCGACAAAATAAGTAGCGCTGCACCCACCCCCAACATCTTTGCGGATCTTACTGCCTGTTCCTTTTGAGCCTCGCCTCTGGAACTGCCCTTTCTGGTCAAAATGTTCAAATTTTTCATTTCTTGGTTCCCCCGGTGGAACGAATTTGTAGCTTGGTTCCTTTGGTCACGATGATGTCTACCTGACGGCCAGCATCGACCTCGATAACGGGGAAGATGCCTTCGGCCATGTCGATATAGAACTGAGCGATGCGATCTAGCGCCTTACTGGCCCCCTTCACTGCTGCTCCCTGCAACATCTGGTCGGAGAACACAGACTGGTACTGGGTATTTGAGCCAGGGTTAGTGCTGACGACCGGCACAGGATTGACGTCAAAGGCTTCGGAAACGCCACCAAGGAAGCCTGCCATCAAGCTCTTGGCGATGATTTGCCCCTGCTTCGATACGACGCGACCACGGACACCGGCCTTACCGTCTTCACCCACTGCATAGGAATCCAGCTTCGCTTCTATGACCCCCCCATCATCCCGAACGCACGAGAAGGTCTCGCCACGCAGGTACGCTCGCTCTGAACTGAGATCTCCATAGCCTGAAACAATCAGGAAGCACTCACGAACATCCGCACGGAAGCGGTTAGGCAAAATAGCCTCTTTCTGAATCCTGAGGGTCGAAGGGAACGGATCTCGACGAGCACCTTGAGATGTTGGTGCGTCCATACCGTTGATGAGCACCCCTGTCAGGATGGAGCCAGAAGGTAGGTAGATAGACTCATCATCCTTGTTGTCCTTCTCTTCAACTTCTGGCGCTTTCTGCGAGTAGCTCACTATTTGGATGCCTGGTTTAGTTGCATCACGACCGTCTCCCTTGCCAGTTGCAGGAGCCCCACCCTTCGAGTCAGGAAGCGGTGCGTCCCGAAAAAAGGATGCTGGATCTTTGTAGTCGAGCTTTTTCTCCATGAACTGACCATCACCACCAGATGCACCATTAACATCGGCTCTGGCATCCTCTGATGAAGAGGATGTTTTTCCACCAGCAGCGCCGGTTTCGACTTTCTTAGCCAATTCCATGTTCTTCTGGGTCAGGCGGTCCAAATCTTGACGAAGGCGGGTCATCTCACGGCCAACATCACTGGATTTCCCGGCAGTGGTTTTGGTTTCCTCCAGCTCTTTCTTGACTCGTTCCAGCTCCTTTTTCAGGTCGGAGTTTTCACGAGACACCATCTTCACATCGGCAGACAACGAATCTATCCCGATCTCACGGGTGTTTTTGTCTGTGAGAACGTGCTTGATGGTTTCTTGGCGACCGCGCTTCTCTTCTTTCTTGGGTTCACCAGAGAACATTGTCACGACCGCAAAAAGAACGAAGACGCCGCCAGCGATAGACACCCAACGCTTCTTGTTGGGGTCTAACTGTGTCCAAAATCGCTTAATCATTGGGCACCTCCCAGCAGCGATGGACGCTTAGACGTTGGTGCGAGACCACGCTTCTGCTTCTTCGCCACATAGATCTCCGTCTTCTGGCCGGGCTCAAGCACGTTAAGCGGCCACGTAGTCACCGCAGCCACATCCCAGCTCCCACACAACGCCTCTTTGAACTCAATAGGCTGATCAGAGACGTTCAGGGCGACACCGATGAACACGTTAAGGTGGTGGCCCATCATGTATTGCCCCTTGCTAAAATCCACCTTTACCCCAGGATGAGCGCAGCTCGGCACCGCAGCACCAGCAGGGATGCGGTTCAACGTGTAACCTTGAGGGACTTCACCAAGAGCAATCTTTCGGAATACTGACCGGATGGTTTCGACATAAGGCTGGCTCTGTTCCCAGGTCTCAGCCTTGGTATTGGCAAAAGCACCAGTGATACCTACACCACCATCGAGCTTGAGAAAGACTTCTCTGGGCGGAATACGACGGGGAACCATCGTCAGGCTGAGAGCTTGGGCTTCCGAGCCTTTTTCAGTAATGAACATAGTCACCGGATACTGCTTATCCGTGGCGACATAGACCACATTCTCTTTGATGCAGACCTCACCACACTGGCCGTTATCCGTCGCCCCGGTCAGAGATGTTGAAACGATCTCAGGATTGCTGAAAGGCGTGACGATTCGGTTCGGATGACCAACGGCTATCGGGATGATCTGGTTAACCCCCGGCTTCATCGTCAGTAAGGGGTTTTCATTCATGCTGCCCACAACCTCATGGGAGCTTTGTCCTGACGTCACAGGGGCAGGAACATCCTTTTTCATAACACTGGCCGGGACAACAGGAATGTCATCCGAGGCATAGGCCATTGAAGTTCCAAGCGCCAAGGACAGCGCCAGGAGCGAAAGTTTAGCGTTGTTCTTCATGCTTTCTCCGGTTTTCTTCTTTGCGCTGGAGTTGCTCCAAAACAGTTTTGGTGCGTGGCTTTCCTACATAGGTGTCGATGTAGTCCAGCACGGGCGCGTAGTTTGAAATCTTGATGGCGAACTCGTAGGAGCGTTCGCTACGCTCTTCGTTAGAAGAAGCCCCTTTGACGTAGGAATATCCGTAGACAAACACCTTGTCGCTCTTGGGCTCGTACTCAACAAAACGCGGCTCAAACCGCATGGTTACGCGGTCGTTCTTGATCTGTTGAGCTTGAATTTCGATGGCATCAATCACGTCCTGATAGATGCTCGGGGAGAGAAGCGGGGTGATCCGTTCTTTCACAAAGTCAACGGTTCCTGGCGTCACATTGCCAAGGAGCTGAGCAAAAGCGAAACCCCAAGCCTCTTTATAGGACTGAGAGGCGTTATTTTTCGTCACCCAGGCTTCTTCCGTGAGCGTGAAAGGCTGGATAGTGACGATGGTTTCCTTGCTGAATACTTGGACCACCAGCAGGAAAACGATAGCAATAAGACCACCCTGGAAGATTCGTCCCCACTTATTTTCTGTTTGGGTCCCTTCCCAGGTCTTGAGATACTTTTTCAGGTTCAAGGCAAATACCTCCGGACAAACGGATTCTTGAGAGATTTGGCCTTGGTCATGATGAACCCGGCCCAGTAGATCATGTGGAGCAGGTATCCATCCGGATGGTTATCCCTGAATCGGCGATAAAGGTTGGTTACAAGTAACCCCCCCAGAAAGCAGATCAGGGCCTTACCGATGATGACCCCTATCGTTAGCCCCAAAAGCATCGGGGCCAACTCATCTGCGCTCCACAACAGCAGATGCGGGGGCTCATCGACCCGGCGCGGTATCTTTACAGGCTTCATAGCAACCCTCTTCTTTTCCTAGTGGCCTGTATTCTCATTCAGGGTCACTGATTTTCTGCCACGGCTTCGCGCCCTTTTCGGGCACTTCCAGCGACAAATAAAAAAAGGCGGCCTAAGCCGCCTTTTTTGCGTTTACTGGATCGGTTATTGATTTTGAGGAACCGCTTCCGAATGTTTTTCCGAAGCCGCAACGCTAACTTCATTGGCTGGTCGGGCCACCCCCAGAGTTTTCACTTCCTTGTTAGCATTGGCTTTAAACTTGAACATCAGACTGTACGCCGCCAGCAGGAAGAAGCTGAGAATGCCCCAGTAGGTCTGAACCGTGCCCAGAGCCTTGGCCGGGTCACTTGCAGCTCTGTTGGCCGTATCAGCAGCCAACTTAACCCACTGACTCCAGTCAAAACCTGCCGCAAAAGCAGACAGCCAAAACGCGACGGCCACTGGAACGATGAAGATGCACATCAGCACCGCGTTCATCAAAAACCAGAAAAATTGTTTATTAAGGTTCACACTTCCTCCCATTAACCTAGAAAATTGAATGCGTGTTCCAGGTTCATCCCTGCAACAACACCTATAACGAACATCACCTGCCAGACAAGGAACTGCCAGGAGATGAATGAACCAGATGAGCTTTCGCTTTCTCTGACGTGAGCTTGTGCGGACATAGACCCTCCAAATAACTTGTCGTCATCACGGAGTAATCGTCTCTTAATTGATCAATCTAGGAACAGTGCTGTTACGGCCCATTTTGGGCACTTTATGGAGGTTTATTCGAGGAGATGATAAGAGCGGGAGGCGAAAAACTTTCACATGTGAAAGTTCAAAGCGGCCAATGGCCGCTTGTTTCACACTGTTCTATTGTAACGGAGTTCTCGATAAGCATCCCATGCTTGCTCTGATGAGACACCTCGACAACCAACATCTGTGGCGCACTCAAGGTCCATCTTGTACTGCTTAACCTTCTGGTCTGCTGTATCGCCCCAGCTCATGGCTGATGGGTACTTGGAAACACTAAACACATTTTCAAGTTCAGCCTGATAGTCGTCGTTTTGTAACAGAGGTTCGGTTTCACCATCATCCCAGCGAATGTAAGCCTTACCCTGGAGAGCCTTCAAATGCAAAGGCACCAGTAAGGTGGAAATCACTTCGTCAGCCCTGATGTCTTTGTAAGCACACCAGTGAGGTTTAACGGTGATCACACCATTTACCAAAACGATGTCACACGCCAGTGTCGCTTCAACATTATCGTTAACATCCTGCCGAGCGTAGATCTCCACGAAACCAACCTGCTCTGGAACAACCTTGTCGATGAAGCTCCAAAAGCTGGGGTACGACGTTCCATCGCTGAGCGTCAACTGACCGTCATGCTCTTTCAGCATACGGTTCAGTTGTGCAGTGAAGAACTCTGCCGACACTTTTCTTGCCAATGGTTCCATATCACTCAGTCGTAGAGTGGCTCCTGCACCCCCCTCATACACCTCTCCAAAAAAGAAATCTCTCTTACGCATTAGACTTTGCCTCCTTTAATCGCTTGCTGGGTCAGCTTGATCCAGTTCAACGGGTTTTCACAGTCAACATGGTTGCCAGCGGCACCAACTACCGTTTTGTATGCCTCCGAGCCTGCCGCTGTGTGTACTGCCAGCATAAACGAAAACATAGGGTCATTTTGCATGGTGCCAATCATCATTGCACTGGAAGTGTCTTTGAGCTGGCAGTTTTCAACCCGCAGATTGAGTACATCTTTTGCCACCATCTTACAGTCGGGACACACCTTCTCAAGGTTCTTGAGCTTTGCGTCGTCATTGAGCACATCAGGAGCCGCGATGGCAGTACCGGCCATACACAGCCCCAGTGCCAGCAGTTTGAGTTTATTGGTTACTTTCATGGTTCCTCTCTATATCGTTCCAATTTCGTTTCGGTAAAAGAACAGTGGCCCAGTGACTGTTCTGAGTTCCGGCGTTACTTGCTTTACTCTTGAGCAAATATGCTGCTTGAAAAAGTTGTGGTATCCGTACAAAGCTGGGCGTGTAAAAACGGAATAGATAATGAGGGTGATGGCCGCACCAGCGGCCCACCCGATCACGTCCGGAGAGATAAGTCCTGACACGTCTGAGATACGTTCTGGTTCAACCAAGCGGCACACCACCAGCACCCAGAACCACATTACCGGCATCACAAAGATCATCTTTCCGACGCAAGCAATGAGCACCTTCACCAAATTCAAGCTCTGCGCCCAGTAAAGCCACAACGCAGACAAGGATTGGCGACGTATCACCTGGTAGACGTTCAATGGGATGTCGCACAGATGCACCCCATCTTGATTTATAACGGAGTAGCTCATCCTCCCTCCCTATACCCGTTTCTGGAGGTTGCCGAACGTCAGGCCAACCAGGACACAGCACGTCATCATTGTCATCGGGATGACAACCGGATCGAGCGCTATGGGGATGAAGAACGCGATGAACAATCCGGCCATCAGGTACATCGTTCCGCGAACGCTGTAACGATGGAGAACCGGACTCGCATAATCGAAGTTGGTCCGCTTAATTCGCCATGTCATCATCCCGTCATATACCGCAGGTACGAACAGGATCAGCATATAGGGAGCCCACGCGGCTAACAGTGCCAACCTTGTGTAGAACTGGTAAATGACGTTGACAAAGGCTTCCATGCGGCCTTTGACCCACACAAACCAGCCCTTGCCCATGTCCTGCATCCCCTTGGACTTCTGGCGCTCCTCTTCTGATGGGATCAGCGTTTGGTACATCCCCTCATAGAATCCTGAATCAATAACGCTCGACCTGAACCAGGTAGATGCTTTGTTCTGTATCCAGTCTCTTGCTTCGACACCAAGACTCTGTTCCACCAGCTCGGATTCCCTTTTGATGGCTCTGTCTGTCCAGTCGCCAGGGATCAGCAGCAATATTGCCAGCAACTCAATAACCAGCAGCCATGCGACCAGCAACCACGGCTTCTTCATAGTCGGTTCTCCTTAAAACAGTTTTCACGCTCTCACAGGTGATGAGCTCATACAGCAAGCCACGCAAAGAGGTCTCATCCTCATGGGGCTGCGGGTTAATGGATAGTTCTCCTGGATGGGAAGAAAGCCACAGTGAGAACGACTCTCCTGAATCGACAGACCATGAATCACCGCCACTATCGACAATTTGCACTTCCAACGCCCGGCAGGTTTCGGTGATCAGGGTTTCCAGAAATGCCCCAATTCTGGCCGGGTCTTCATATTTCTCTCTCTGCTCATGAAACACGAGCTGGCTGTAGCGATGCAGAGCTTCTTCAATGATCGGGTAAATCACAGGCTCCTGATTAGCCTTAATCCCGTCTGTGATGTAGCAGCTCAGCTTCTCGATGATGGCCTCCGATGCAGGCCAGTCGAATTGGAGGATGCTCAGGATGTGAGCGTTCTTGCGGCCACGACTTTTCAATTCATTCATAACCCTGTCGAAAGGGTTCACATCGACCATGATGGCTACCTCGTAATTTCTATACTTCTTGTCACACATAGCTCTGCTCTTACTGGGTCAATATGGGCAGACGGCCTTTTACGATTGTTCCGCCTGAAATTTTGGCTATGTATTCCAGGTTCGGAAGCATTCCCAATAACTGGGCTGGGAACAGATCAGCTTCCTCCTCCATCAAACGCTCGCCTTGGTTGCCTCCGTGCATAATGGGCTCCTTGCCATCCGAGTTCTGGCCTTGAGTCCGCATGACGTACTTGAGCCGGGTCTTCGGCAAGTTATCTGCGATATACTCCTGTGTTTCACCATCGACGATACGCAGAGCAAACGTGTTGTTGATGTTCCCCAACACTTGGAGCGCTTTGTCTTTGCTACCCAGTCGAGCTGCGAAGTCAGCAAAAGTCTGAGTTGCAACGAAAAGACGAAGTTTCGCACCGCGACCTTTGTTCAGGAGCTGGATGAACGGGTCGTTGATCACCTCAGCAGCCTCATCAACAAAGATATTTACGGGTCTGTTGTTGACGCCGTAGTTGTATCTGTCACCGGCAACCGCTGTCAGGTCTGACAGGAAGATGGACCCCATAGCACTACCAACCATGTTGTCGGTCAGGGAGTCGAGCCCCAGATAAGCAACTTGAGCGTTGTTGATGATTTTTGCGGAATCAGTGATCTGGCGTTCGTCGCTCAGATCAGATGAGTCTGGAGACAGCAGAGGGCCTAGCTCCCCGGACGTCAGCATATTCATGATCGGCAGGAGGTTCGCCACCATCTTGGAGAAGTGGGTTTGGTCGTGCTGGAACATCGACAGCAAGCCTTCCAGATCAGAGTTTGGGTGCTCAGGTTGGATGATGTCGTAGTAGAACTTCATCAACGCGAAAGCGATCTTCTCACGCGAACCGTTTTTGACTTTCTCCAAATAAGCCGCTGCTTCTGCCTCCCAGTCGGGCATAACTCGCTCTGAGTAAGCCTGAACGGCCTTGATGACCAAGCCAGCAGCGCCACCTTCAAGGAATCGGCGGAGCTTTGTCAGGTTGGGACGATCATGAGTGATGACCAAGCCCTGAGCGATGTTGTTCAGTGCCTGCCATCCAAATGATTTGAACGGGTCGGCCCCTGCTTCGGACGGGATCAACGCTGCCAAACGACTTGCAATTTCAGTCACGCGGGTGAAGTTACGCAGAGGGTCGATACGCACCGACTCTTCCGGGAATGCTGGATGAAATGAGACGAATCTTTCCGGCTGCCCCATAGCTTCACAGGCACGTCGTGCATTGTCCCGCATCTCCTTATCCCCTTTCGGGTCTATGATGATCACGGCTTCCCCACGCAGAATGGCCTGTGAAATCAGGATGTCGAACATACGGGTCTTGCCCGAGCCGGTGGTCCCAACGATCAGCGAATGCCCCTCAGTGTGCTTGAGTGGCTGCATCAGCTTCTCTTCTTTGGGTTCTACCCCGTGAATCCAGGGCTGGCCGATTGGCAGCTCCTTTTTCTTACCCTGTATCTTCCGGACAACCTTTTTGACCGTGGACTCTCTCCCTACGATGGAAGTCCAGTCGCGTTTCAGGATCTCAAACACGCGCTGGGCATGGCGGTTTTCCCACAGGAACCCACTACCAAGCCACATATCGTCCGGCGTGTCCTTGATGTACTTTTGGAGCTCCGCAATAGAAATAAACTCCAGATCACGCCCCTTCAAATGCTTTTGGAGCAGGTGAAGTTTGATAGCCTTTGGCAAACGAGCCATCGCCATCACGCCACAGATCCCCGTCATCCAATAGAAGGGCTCCGGAGGCATCGTGCTGACTTGCTCTACGGCCAAAGCCGCGCCGGAGGCGGCAAGCCAGCCTGCTACAGCATTTTTTTCATAGTTGGGCCGCCACGGCATCTCGTAGGCGAGCGGGTCATAACTCATTGTCATGTTTCATTTACCTCTAAATACAGTTTTCCCTGACGTTTCTTGAGCAAAGGCCGTCTCTGTGCCCGGCTCAGCATCCCGCAGAGGATGTGTTTGCTGATGCCGATGTTTTCACCGGCAATCATGTCGAAGGCTTTGTCACTGGTTACTAAGCAGCCATCCTCTTCCAGGACAGGTGTCACGAGCCATCTGCCCGAGCGTTTTTGGATCATGTCCTTGAGCATCTGGAGTGCTTTCTGAGGCGTAACACCAGACGGCAAGAAATCTTCCGCGTTGATGTCTTTCGGGTTTGTTTTCGCCTTAGGCGGCTCAAACTCCCTAACCTCTGGCTCTTCCCTTTCTCGCACCTCGACGTGTCCCAATTCCTTCTCACGCTCAACTTTGGGCTCAGGAGCCACTGGTTGAACCTCCCGCTTAGGAAGGCGAGCCACGTTCTGTTTTTCTTGGACCGGCTGGCGCTGCGGCTCTTCAACCGGAGAAGTAACATCGACCTTCTTCTCCTTCTGCTGTGGCTGGGAGTCCTTACCTTTCGCCTTTTGTTCAGGCGAGGGTTTACCGGCGTTAACCTCAGGCTTCTGCTGCTGCGCCTTTTTTCGGCTTTGTTGTTTCGGTGCAGACTTATTCTTGCTTGCATCCAAGCCAGGGGGAGAGACGAGCTCAAAGGCATCCTGGTATCCCCCCATTGACGCCTCGGCATCCTTAATGGCCGCTACGACTGCATCTGAAAGCTGCTCCGCCAGTACAATTGCCTTCACTCCGCTGAAATCACGAACTTTGCGACCTGGCATAATCGGGTCTGGAACAATCGCGTTGGCGTGGGACAGCTTCGAGAGAACCTCTGACGGCGCACCCAGCGACCGAGCGCCATCCGGGTACAAAATGACGGCTTGACCCTTCATCAGGCATAGGACTTCGCCCAGCGTCGTTTTACCTTCCAAAACAGGCATGATCGCTTGTTCAAGCAACGCCGATGCTTCTCCGTACCCGGCTAACATCTCAACGAGTAAGGTCTTTGCGTCTTTCTCATGCAGATTAGGTTTGTCCGTAGGTGGCATTGCTGGCGCTGGTGTTGTTTGTTCTGGTGCGTCAGTCAGCATAGGGAGCGGCTCAATCGCCCATGATGGCGGTTCATCAGAACTACCGAACATTGGAAAGTCATCGCCCTGCAGGGAGTTTTGTTCTTGTGGAACGAAGTCCTGTTTTGGCTGCTTCTCTTGCTTTCCGGGCATTGCCACATCTGGGATTTCTGAGTTTGTTGCGTCAGTGCTGGCTGTCTCTGCCGATGCGCTGAATGCGTCAAACGGAAAGTCGATGTCCCCCAGTCCACCCCCAACATCCTTGAGTGCTTGTAACGGATTGTCGTTTGCCAAAGGTGGTGCGTTTTTGGCAATGTCCTGAGGGGACAAATCCTCTTTTGCCTCTGGTTTGTGGGGTTGTTTCTCTGTATCACTCTTCGGTTTTGCTTTGCCCGGTTTGCTCTGCGGCTTACCCTTCTTGCCAGCGTCAGGCTTAGATGATTCCGTTGATCCAGCATCTTTTTGCTCTGGTTTCTCCTCGACAGCATCTGAGGTGCTTTTCAGCATCTCCATCGCATCACCAAAGCCAAGACCAGCTAGAGCTTTCTCTGCTTCCTGCTCTGCGGCCAACATGTCATCGTTCAGAGCTGACACATCTTCCTCTTGGTCGTCATCGACTTCCTCAGGATCAACGAACTCAATCTCAGCGTCCTCAACATCACCAACAACTTCCGCAGCAACAGCCGCAGGAGGCTCAGTCGTAAACACCAGGTCGTTTGATTCGAGTCGGAGCATCAAGATCTTCACCGATCCCGCCGCCTCCTGGAGCATCTCAGGCAAAACTTCCCAGTAGCGGTAGTACGCACGTTCACCCTTCTCCTGCACCGTGTTTGGTACAGCAAAACCACGTTCGATGAGAATGTCGGCCAGTGTGTCAGGGTCTCGTGGAATACCGGGGATCTTGTCGTGGCTGATCAAGTCATAAAGGTCCCCAAGCTGTTTCCAGGCAATGAATACACCTTGGTTGAGGTGCCAGACTTTCGCGCCTGGCTCATTGACCTTCCATTTTCCGGTTTTAACCAGGCGGCGGATGGCATCGAACACGTACCGCTCGACAGGCACACCATAGGAGAACTCGTCCACATCGAGACGACTCTGGCGAAGGTCCCGTGAGACGCTCTCTTGGTCAGCGCGAAGCATCAGCTTGGTCACAGGCTGATTGACGCTGGTTCCTGAGATAGCTTCCAGCATCGCTTCCATGATGGACGGGCCAGACTTGGACAGAAACTCCCGAGTCTCAGCCGGAATAATTCGATCCACCGCCAGCAGCGAGAATTGCTCATGTCTTTTGTGTCGCTTGTCGCGCCACCGGATAAAGTAACGGTCGATTTCGTGACGGTGTGCCCAGTCATGAAGTGACTCCGAATACGGGTTCCATGTGATTGACCCGTCTTTGTCCGTAATGGACACATCCGAGAGCGGTTTACCCACATCATGCAGCAGCCCGGAGAAACAGCTCGCCAGTCTCCAACGCGGCTCATTGTCACGGCGTTCACGAGGCGTCCCCTCGATGGAAAAGATAACTGACTCAGATGCCTGAGCTGCCCAGAAGGCCACTTCAAGCCCATGTCGGAACAGACCACCAGCGCCACGGTGGTGGTGTGATTCGGAAGCTGGCAACAGGTGAACAAACGCGGCATACCGCTGGATCACCGGCAAAACAAGCCGGTTGAAGTCGTCCACAGTGAAACCGAGAGAGTTCCGCACTTTCTCAATCAGTTCAGCTTGGGTTGCCAGTATCTTGTCTAGTGGGGCCACTGGCAGGCCCTTGGCAAAAGGTGGGTATCGAGGGATTTCTTCATCTTCCACGTCTTTAAGCGGCAACACTCTGACGCTCGGCGCGGTCTCGATCACTCCACTTCGCCCACCAAATAACTTGTTAAGGGCTTTCAGCATGTAGGTTGACCATATTCCTATCGTATTTCTCGTCGCTACATGCTCTCAAAACACCTTTAGATCGCACACACGCCTATCTGTCCAATTTGGGCAGTTTGAGAAACCAGCTTTCCATCCCCCCCCTTTTAGAATGGGCTCATCGACAATTTTTTATGAGGAACGACACGATGAGACAACTGATAGCAATTCTGGGAGTGGCAATTCTGGCCGGGTGTGCCTCTAACGCCCCCGAGCAAAAGCCTCAGCCCCAGACTGCCCCTGCCGAAAATGACAAACCTGCCCGAGTTAGCCGGGAACTGTCGATGGCATGGGACAACATGGGGCGCGGTGGTGCTGCATTACGTCAACCTGGTTATATCCATGTGCTGGGCGACGGTAATGTCAGCGCAACGATGAACAAGGTCAAAGATGACTCCGCTGGTTCAGATAAAACTCCAGCAGGGATCAAACAGCACGGGGATGTCAACGAAGCCATCAATACCTTCAAGTCCATGAATAAAGGCAAAGGCTACTCGCTGTACGAGTTGTCACGCTGGGAACGCTATTGCGATGGTGGCAAAGGTATGGACGAGCACGATTGGCGCTTTGTGGAAGCCGAGGGAACCACAAACATCCCCAAGGACGTTGTAACCGGCTGCATACCACCTACCCACACCTATAAAGATTATCTGAATGCCTGGACGCACTTTTGCACCAGTCAGGCTGTAACTGACGCAGATCGCCGCATTGTGCGCGAGTCCGTGCGTCCCTATTCAGTGGTGAACCCATGCAAAGCTCTGAAATAAGAAACCAGACAGAGCTAGGCCGTAAGGCTGAGCTCTTCGACGCTTTATTAATCATGCTCCAGGAGGCCGGTTCGAGGGGTAATTCCAGCGAAGCGGCCTATGTCATTTCTGGAGTCCTCGAAAACCTCTCCAGAGACTACCCCGAAGTCAAAGGTCTGGCTCAAAGCTGGACTGAGCTGGCGAATCTGGAATCAAAGATGAGAGGAGCTGCTTAATGGACCTTTATATCTGCGAGAAGCCTTCTCAGGCAAAAGATTTGGCTGGCGTAATGAAGGCCTCCCAACGAGGTGATGGATTTCTCCATGATGGAGGAAACCGCGTTATTACGTGGGCGTTCGGCCACCTGCTGGAATTGTATATGCCAGACGATTATGACGAACGCTACAAGTCATGGTCACTGGAGACCCTCCCTATTGCACCAGAGTCATGGCGGTACAACGTTCGCAAGAGTGCGTTCAAACAGTACAAAATTGTTGAGGGACTGGTCAAAAAGGCGAGCACCATCTACATCTCAACGGACTACGACCGAGAAGGTGAGGCTATCGCCCGTTCGCTTCTGGATCGATTCCGCTACTCTGGCCCTATTCGCCGAGTTTGTTTGACGGCTCTCGATGAGTCAAGCATCAAGAAAGCGCTGAACAACGTAAAGGATGGCAAGGATACGGTCTCACTCTACTACGCCGCATTGGCACGGCAACGCGCTGACTGGTTGGTAGGCATGAACGTGAGCCGCCTCTACACAGTGCTGGCCCGAGATGTCGGCTTCAACCACACTCTTCACGTTGGCAGGGTTATCACCCCAACCGTCGCTCTTGTTTGTCAACGGGACCGAGAGATCGCCGGTTTCACCCCCTCACCATACTGGACTCTGGGTGTGAACGTGTCCGTACAGAATGGACAGTTTGCCGCCCAATGGATACCACCAGAAGAGTGCAGTGACGAGCAAGGCCGGTGCGTCAATAAGGCCTATGCCGAGCAGGTAGCCTCCCAGGTCAATGGTGCCAATGCTGTTATCAGCAAAGCAGAAACCAAACCAGGTAAAGAGTCAGCCCCCCTCCCCTTCGATCTAACGTCGCTGCAACAATACGCGAGCAAACGATGGGGATACACAGCTCAGCAGGTACTGGATGCAGCTCAAGCTCTGTACGAGACGCACAAAGCGACCACCTACCCTCGTACTGACAGTCGTTATCTACCCGAGAGCCAAAAGGAAGACATTCCGGACATTCTCCAGGCGCTCATTTTGTCCGATCAGAACGTCTCTGGGCTGGTGGCTGGCGCAGATCCTCATCGCAAGGCCAGGGTATTCAATGACGCCAAAGTGACCGCGCACCACGCGATCATTCCAACACCGGCCAGAACAGACATCAGTGCCATGTCTGAGATCGAGTTCAATCTTTACGACGCCATCCGTCGTTTCTACATCGCGCAGTTCTACAGCGAGTTCGAGTTCACCAAAACCTCCATCGAGGTGCAGTGTGGGCGTCACCTCTTTGCGTCCGCTGGTAAGACACCTACCAAACAAGGCTGGAAGGTTTTGTTTGCTTCTGATAGTGAAAGCAGTCCCAAGGACGAGGGGGAAGACACCGACGCGCCGGTTGAACAAGAGAAGCTCCCCAGGGTTAGCCAGGGCGAACCTGCCTTGCTGAATGGGGCCGAGCTGGCAAACAAAATGACGCGGCCAGCACCGCACTTCACCGAAGCCACATTGCTTGCCGCGATGGAGAACATTGCCCGGTTCGTGACTGAGGAGAAGTTCAAACAAATCCTCAAAGACACAGCCGGTTTAGGCACTCCAGCAACACGCGCAAGCATCATCCAGGGCGCTGTTGATAAAGGCTACTTCAAGCGTCAGAAAAAGGTACTGCTTGCAACTGATAAGGCTCATGCGCTTATAGCAGTGCTTCCACCAGCCATCAAATCACCCGGCATGACTGCGGCTTGGGAGCAGGAGCTTGAGAAAGTTGCCTCCGGCTCCGGGAACATGTCTGTCTTCATGAAGCAGATTTCCACCTGGATCTGCCAAATGGTTGAGCAGCTCAAAGTGGCCGCACCGGTTCTGACCAAAGAAGGTGGCGCGATGGCTAAAGCCTTCGAGGGCGCGAAGCCTCCTTCACACGAATGCTTCAACTGCGGTGGAGAGATGCACCGGATCAAAGGGAAGAACGGTTTTTTCTGGGGCTGCCAGAACGAGGCTTGCAAGAAGACGTTCCCAGACAACCGAGGGAAACCCGAGAAACGTATCGCGGCGGAGGATTGTCCAGACTGCCCAGATTGCGGTAGCCCGATGCGTCTCAGGAAAGGAAAAGCCCCTGGCAAGAAACGAGCCTCTAAGTTCTGGGGCTGCACAGCGTATCCCGATTGCAAAGGCACTATGCCCTTCAAAAAGTCGGACTTTATGGATTGATAGAGGAATTAAGTATGTTTGGAAAAATCATTTTAACTGCGATGCTCACAACCAGCTCTGCCACTGCCGAAGATGCCGGGAAGAACATCGCCTCAGGCTTGGCAACTGCATCTACCCGCCAAATAGGTCAGGCCATCATGCCAACTCTAGCTATCGGCTCGGCCATTGCAAAAAGCGCAGGAAAAGGCATGGTGTTAGGTTTCGCTGAGACATCTGCCAGCTATATTTCCCACGATGACCTGAGCGCCACTCGAAGCTATCAAAACCCTGAGGCTGTTGATATGGCAAAAGGCCTGGGGACCTTGAAAGACGTCCCTGATTTCCTCTACGTCATTACAGACGTAAATGCCAACATGGCTGACAAATGCAAGCGCGTCTGGGAGCCTCAATCACTGGCTTTAAGCCAATTGATTGTTGAGCTGGTGGCACTGCGTAAGACGAACAACAAAGGTAGCTACGAACAAGCGCTATCCCACCTCGATTGTTCAATATTCACAAACTAAAACAATTAAGGGGCCGTCGGCCCCTTATCTTTAATTACCCAAGTTCTTTTGATACCTGAGCTACAATAGTTTTAAATCAGAATACCAAAATCAATTCACATGGATGGCGAATACTTCAACCGGATAATCTCCAAAGTGCGGGTGCGTTATGACGTTCCTTGAGAAGCCACGCCAAGGACGAATCTCTATCCTGGACATATCTCCAGCCTTTGGGTAGCCACACTTAACATGGACTTCATCATACTCGCGCCCCTCTAGTCTTTTTATCCAGTAGTCTGTGACGAGGCGATATTCATCTGGTTTTTCTCCAGATTTGATCTGATCGAAGTAAATCTTTTTTACGGGCAGATGAAGTATTCTCTTTTTCATAATCACCACCTGATAGCTCATCAGACTATCTAACTATTAGACAAAACATCCCTTTTTCAATTTCTGTCTCTCTCGCCTCATGGGCCAATACAATATCCGCGATAACACGAATATTCCCTTCATAGTTGCGAATGGCCGCATCCCGCATCGTGTCTAAAGTGTCCTGACACTTCGCTCGCCTGAATTTAACGAGCCAACTTTGCCGATCTATCTTGTCCACACCAAATCCCATTCAGCGAACCATGTATCCAGCTTCTTTTGCCGCAGCATCAAGCTCGGAGGAAAAGTTAACGTCGGACTTTTCTGCCGCGTTATAGAGGGCTCCACACTTGGGCCATGAGCGCCCTACCAGTTTCATCGCCAACGCATCCGCCAGCATTTCTCGGATCTGTGTTTCAGCCTCACCAAAATCGGCTAGAGTTTCGTCTATGCCCGACTCTTCCATCAGCTCGATGAGCTGAGGTTGTTTGAGCCAGACGCCTGTTTGCATTTCCAACTGGTCTCTTGCATCTGCCACCAATTGGCGTTCAAGGGTGACGCCATTTACGGTCTTAACAAATTGCTTTGGCTGACGCTTTACCTTTTTTGGTCTGGACACATCAGAGATAACCGTCACCGGCTTCCCACGCAGTTCACGCGGCAACGGTCCACTTAGCCCCAGAACTAAGCGACGAGCGTACTCATGCTCGTATGGTTTCAACCCTCGACCTTCACGGTACATCTCAGTATCCACCAGCAGATCACCGCGCAGCCTCGCGTTTTTCCGCACTTGTTCGGACAAGACCGATTTGCCCTTCCCGCTGGCTCCCATTACGAGCGAGTGAGATTCTACTTTGTTATCAAAAAACATAATTCCGCCCCCAAAGAGGTGTTGCTATAAAACATGGTTTGAACATCTGGCGCTGTTATTGCGCCCACCGATACTCTGGGCAACGCACTCTGTTGTGGCCGCTTTTCCCTTTGCTATTGGTGATGTCATCTTCATTCTTCGCAGCCCCCAGCTTACTCAGTATTTCAGCTTTTGTGGCGCGATGACCGCGTATTAAAAGAGCATTCAGCAGGTATCCAGTGAACACCTCTGTACTCGGCATACGGTCAAGCAACTCAACATACTGCTCATCCGTCAAATCATGGATCTCACAATATTTTTCCACCGCCTTTTCGTAGGCTTCTGCGTAGCCATGAGTGGAAATCCTGAAAACAATATCCCCATTGCCGTAGCCTGGCTTTGTGACGAGAAAACAAGGTGCGAAGTAGGTTCTCTTCACCCCCATCCGGCTCCGGTTCTCGATACTGATATAAGCCCTCAGCCCCTCAGCAATGATATTTGGCCCGGAGTTGCGTCGCCGCTTACAAGTCTTATTCTGACGCTTCACCTCTTCTGCCTCAGCTTCCCACTTTCGGTCCAAGCTGTAGGCCAGCCGGTGAGCTGTTGCGTAGGAATACTCTCTCAAGGAGAAGTATTCCTGCCGGTAATCATCCGCCACCCCAACTGTTCGTGCGACACGGAACCCGACGAAACCGGCGTCATGGGTTCCCTCGCCGTAGTAAATGACTGCCATTATTTACCTTCCTTACTTCTGATACCGTGCTGCACCACGGTATGGCGACCGCAATTCACATTCAGGTGATCCCGAACTGCGGCCATGACCGCTGAATGCAATCTGTAATCCACACTCTGCCCAAGTGTTTCTGTCGCTTGTTCTTTTGCCATCCACGAAATATCAAAGCTATCAGGTATCGACATCAACTCCTGAACCAGATCGACCGATGGCTTGTAAATGCGGCCACCGTCTTGGATGTACACTGCATCCTTTACCCCACGATCCTGAGACTTGAGGATGGTCGGGCAACTGGTGCTTTCTCTCGTCAAGAACGCAGGCATCCTGCGAGAAGTTGACTCTCTGGCCTGAATTGACTTCAACGCTGTGACGTCTGCACAATCCCCGAGGTGCTTCTCGATCACCGGCCACAATCGTCCACCAGCTCTCTGCTCAGGTTTCGGTGGAACGAACCCAGGGAAGACCGACGCCACCATGTAATAGCGTTCTCGCCCCTGGTACGCGCCGAAATCCAGACCGTTCAAGACCATCTCAGTGAGGAAGTACCCCATCCGCCGCAGTGTCGTTCCCATCATCGCCCCGGCTCCGGATGCTTTGAAGTTCGGGACGTTTTCCACCAGCACGACGGCAGGGTTCACGACCTCGATCTGTTTTAGTGCCGGGTAAACCATGTCGAGCATGGTGGAGAGATCTTCAAGAGAACGCTCTTTGTCCCTTGGACTTTTGGCGTTTGAGTGGTCATCACACCCCAACGAGTAATGGGCCAAACCAATTGGTGGGCACTCCGCCAGCAAGGCTCCAAGGCGATCCAGCTCCAGGTGATGAATGTCTTCATTCAGCAGGATACGCGGGGAGCTGTTCACCAGCGTATTGAGCGCATGTACTTCACTCAGGTTCCGCCCGGATGCTCTGTCTCTGGCTTCAACTGGACGATGTTCCAAAACAATCTCAGCCTTCCAGCCAAGCGATTCCATAACATGAATGTCTACCCCGCCAGTCAATGCCACAAAGGCACGGAAAGGGCTGGTTTTTCTGAACCGATCAGCAATGGCAAAGGCTCTGTTTGCGACGGGAGTGAAGACTACTCGACCTTTTCGCATTTCGACGTGGAAACGCTCTGTATAGCGAGGGAAGCACTTATCTATGAGCCCTTGTCCAGAAAACTCAATAACGGTTTCCAGCGGGTTGTTGGAGCGACTCTTTGGTTGATACCGGCGCTGATAAACCTGGTGTGTCTGTAGTTCATCGGTCGCTGGGATCACCGAAAAACCGCCCATCCCCTCCCCTGGCTCAACGGCGATGCCCATACCTGGCTTGAACCCCATAACATCCAAAAAGTTGGACGAAACCCTAACCTTGCGTTTATCGCCTACTCGATTGAACGCAAGTTGTTTGGTTACTACGGAGGGGGAGACGATCGGTAACATTGGTCAACCTCTTTTCTTCTTGTTTTGCTCGCGCTTCACCATTGCTCCAGCAGCTTTCAGAAGTCTCTGGTTCTCCGCCAGCTCCTCTTGGAGTTCCTGAGTATCCTCTTCTGTCTGAGCCTTTTTCAGCTCGGCCTCGCAATATTGGACCTCTTCCTGCAAGCTGACTTTCGCAAACTTGAGAGCGGCCAGTCGCGTCGTATAAACGCCAAAAGGCAATTCGCCACCTTCCCGGAACTGCTTCAAGCACCAGCTCGGTATAGATGGCAACCAACCAAAGTCCCCATTCTTCCGTGACCTTTTCCCCCACGTAATCCCATCTAACTTTTGGGCAAGATTGACATAGCGTTGATCGCTGGTTGAGTTGCGTCGTTTCTGAATAGAGCGAACTATCCACTCTGTAACCTCGACCTTTGCTTTATCATCATCAGAGATGTAATAAAGGGCTGCGTACAACACAGCGCCTTTACGAATGACTGATGGTGGGTATGCCTGGGCTTTCATCTATCCCCCTATCGCTTTTTCTTTCCGACAAGACGGAGATGATCGGCGGCCAAGTCATACTGCTCGTTTTTGTCGCGGCGGCGGAATCTGTCAAAAAACTTCCCTCGTGGCAGGGTTTCTTCCATAGCGATCAGGCGGTTCAGCCACACTTCTTGAGGTAGCATCCCTGCTGGAGTCGGCCCGAGCTTACGTCCTTCCTTGACGTGCTCCATTGTTTGCGTGGCAGTAAAAATCGCACCACCAAACTTTCTCCACTTGAATTGCAGGGGCATATCTGGAGACTCATCCAGCATCAATTTCTTATTGGTTTGTTCTGTCACGACAATTACTCCACCATCCATTCTTCACTAAGCAGGAACGCCCAGCGCTCTTCTGCTTTTTCTGGGTTGTCTTTGGCCTGTTTGATCATGATCTCGGCGGCGTTAAAGCCTACCTCTCCACTGAACCGGCCCCATGAATGGCTATGCCACTCGCGCATCACACTTCGGCCAAGCGATGCAAGTTCTGGACTTACACCCTCATGGAGGGCATAGAGCTCCCAAGCATCCCACCCGTATCGTAATAGGTTGTGCCCTGGGGCGTTAAAGGCCTGAGCAGCCTTGAACCGCTCTCCAGGCTCCTTCCCTCTAACATCCACACCCTGGAGCACCAACCCCATTACCACTTCAATGACAGGCTCGCGTTGCTTCTTTGCCAGCTCGATGGCAGCCACCAGCATTGCTTTGGCGTCAACAAATTTCCCATGCCCTTGGCACATACCGCAGGTTTCTTTGGAAGGGGAAAAGTCATAAACACCGGAACCAGCACAAAGGCGGCATGTCAGGTCAATCATGGGCTCTTCTCTCCTCATACTCTTCGATGCGCTCTTTCAGACGCTGAACCACTGGTGCGAGCTCAGGGATAGCTTCCGCTTCCTCAAGCGTGTATCGCTTGTCTTCCTGGTAATCGACTATTTGAGGAGGCCTTGGCTGTTTAGGGAACTCAGCAAAGTCATTCAGCGACATCGAGGTAGGAAGTCCTCCTTCAATCTCACCTTTTTCGTTGAGTGACTGAGTGACGATAAGCTGTGTTCCGCCCACCTCGGTATCAAAGCGGTCATCAAAGCGCTCACCGATAGTCCAGCCGCCACGGCCAAGAACACAGGTCGTACTCATACGTAGGCGATTGAATGCTTTAGCGTCATCCCAGTTCAAAGGATTTTCATCCATGAGGAAAAAAGGCGCTTCGTCCCGAACGAACACCTTGGACTTGGCGTTATCGAAGATCGGCCCAAACACCCCCTGCTGGAGGTATGGTTCGACTTTCTCTGCAAGATCCTGGTGCCCTTGAGAACGCAGCGCCTCATAGAGCTGGGTGATTGTTTGTTTGCCGGTGTCCGGAAGGCAGGACAATACTGTCTGCTTTTCCTCGTCACTCAGGCTTACCATTCTGGACAAAAAGCTGACTACCAGCTCGTTGTGCCCATCGACCGTTTCAATGTTGAGCTTGTTCTCGTCCATCTTCTTCCTCAGTAATCGGTTCGATAAATTCAATGGAGTCCATGCTTACATGACTGATAATGGCTTTCAGGCCGCAGCAGTCGCATGGTTCAAAGGTCAGTTCTGATCCCTTGGGAGACTGATGCGTGACCGTTGCCACAGCCCCTAGAGGGATCAACCCCCAGCCGTTTTTTAGTACCCGAGTAGTTCTGACCAGCCGACCTTTGTACTCTCGTTTCAGTTTCGGATGCGGCACTACCGCATATCGCTTACTCATTTCGGTCCCCTTGTACCAAAGGCTCGACAACCAGCTCTTGAGCTTCGTCCCAGTCGGACACCTTTGCATCACCAAACGCAAAGGCAATTCGCATAGCCACTGTCGGCCTGCCTATTTTCATCAAGTAAGCCGCAGCACCGGCACACATCGACTCTTGTCCCGAAGGTGCATAGTTACCCTCTTCATCCCATTCACCACCTGACTTTGAGTGCACGGTCTTGTGGCAATGAAACGTCGTCATGTCGTTTTCAACGATGTCGTTGATGATGCCTTCTAATCGCCCAGGGGCCAGCTCGATAGCGCCCTCCTTCCGGAATGGACAGTTGGCGCAAGGTTTCTTCAAACGGAGATGATTTGCTTGCTTTGGCATACATATCACTTTTACAGCATCATTTTATGATTCTATGATATAGCCATATTCCGTGTAGTCAATATCTCACTAACAATTACTTTCTATCGGACGCTTACGCGCCCATTTTGGGCAGATAGACAAGTTATTTGGGCGTTTGGGCGTTTGGAGTGTGCGAGGTGGACAGCGGGGAGACTTTCACATGTGAAAGTTTTGTTTCTTGGTATCGTTTTATTGTCTCTTGATATTATTTTATGATGCTGTAATAATCATAAATAAGGGCCGCATCGCTCTTCGACCTTCGTTGCAGCCCTTACAACACAATCAAGCAATTAAGGAGCTTTGTTATGCTGCAAGGCAATACTAACACGAATAAGCGCATCCCGCTCGCGGCGTTCATGAAATGGCCGCTGGCGAAACGTCAGGACTTCATCGACCGGGAAATGTCCGGTTGCCCCGACTTTATCAAGACGTCTTTGCTTCGGCATTAAGGCGATCAGGCAGGAAAGCAAAGAACCTCGCTTCGGCGGGGTTCTTCGTTTCTACCTCTTGAATGTTTCGTCAGAACAAACTGGAGCGCTTATGTCACCAGAAACACAGCAACTTACATCCAAGGCTTTATCTCTCATCGAGCAGTCCCGATACAGAATGGGCACATCTCGGTTTGTTGAGGCCTTTATTGACCAGTGGGCATACTTGCAGACTGGCCTATACCCAGCCAAGGAGGAGATCCCGGAAGAACTTCAGCCGGTCGCCTTCGAGCTCTCTCACGTCCTGTCTGCCGCCATTAAGCGCGACCCCACCAGCGATGTTTTGGGTTACGTCCTAAGCATGTCTGGCTTCCACAAGAAGGGCACCAATTACTTCCCCACTCCTCCAGAGATTGGCCGCTTGATGTCACTCATTGTTGGCTCACAGTCTTCGGCAGACTTTTATGAGCCCTGCTGTGGTTCTGGCATCAACGCCATTCACTGGATGGAAAACCTGATCGAGAACCACGGTCCCGAAGCATTGAGAGAAGCCTCAATCTACCTGGAAGACATCGATCCGTTGATGGTGAAGTGCTGCATGATCCAGCTATTCCATTATTTCGAGTCCCGCAATACCACTCCCAAAACGCTGAGTATCGTCGGCATAGACACCCTTAGCAGACGAACCAAGAACATCGCCTACTACGCCGAAAAACCTCCAGCAACCGCCGCTACCGTGGCAGCATAAAAAAACCCGCCGATTGGCGGGTTTTGCATTCAATGCGCTGCTCTATGGCACCTTACAGTTTTCCGTACCGGTTCAAGAACGAAGACCTGTCTAAGATCCCCCAGTCTGTCAGCATGTAGTAGCCGGTGGCACCTCGTTCGCCGGTAGACTCCCTGACGAACAAGATATTCATTCCGAACTCATCACGCAGGGCAGACAACTGTCTCTTGATCGTTGATTCAGGAATATTTGTTGCCTTGTGAAGGTCTTGGAGACTTGGCTTCTCCGTTTTAGACAGGGCATTCACCAAAGCAAATTTTCTTTTCATGTCCTGTGAGATCTTCATATTCACCTGTTCTTGACAGGCCCAACCTCTCTGGCTGGGCCTCCTTTATTAGCCTTCGACACTCAGGAGTTCAATGTCTGACACAGGCACATGAACATGCTTTTCCTTGCCTTCGCCATCGAGCGTTTTAACCCAGACAGTAGACGGAACCAGAGCAACACGGTCGGTCATGATGACTCCACGTTTGGTCTCGCCATCCAGGTTAACGTTGACAGCAAAAATCAAACTGTCAGCCCGGACGTTCTTCCATTCCTTGTCCTTCGGCAGAGGAGGAAGAGCATCACCGCCTTCTTCATCTTTGTCCTTGCCGCTGTTATCTGGCTGCTTGACAGGATCTTTGTGCTCACCCTCTTCATCACGCAAAGGGTCTTCGTCATCATCGTCCTGACCATTGGAATTTTTACCCCCTTCCAGTTCCTCCTGGGCAAGGTTCAGGTCGTCATTCCCGGTTTGTTCCGACGTACCATCCCCACCCGAGTTGAGGGATTGCTCGTCGGTGTTGCCAGCGCCAAGCTCATCATTCTGGTGGGAGCCAGTCAGTGGGCCTTTTTCCATTTCGTCTTTGATACGTTTGGCATCATTCAGCAGCTCACGGCTTTGTTTACGAGTAATCCCGTCAGACATAGCCACCGCGCAGACGGCGCGACATCTTTCTTCATTCAGATCGAACAAGAGACGAAGGTTATTCAAGGTCTCTGTATCAGAACATACTTCATTATCGTATAACTCACGCACACAGTCAGGTAGCTTGAGCAACGACAGATGCGTAGATACGAAAGTGATATTCTTACCGAGCCGATCAGCAATATCCTTTTGCTTCCAACCTTCTTCAATAAACAGGTTTAACGCCTCGGCAATCTCTACCGGAGTCAAGTCATCCCGCTGGATGTTTTCGATCAGCTCACCAGCAGTCTCGTCCAAGTTGTTCTGGACCTTATCATTCACCACCAAGTCAATGGTCTCGATACCAGCGTGTTTACACGCTCTCCAACGCCGCTCCCCTTTTTGGATGACGAACTTGCCTTCTTCGTTCTTCGGGAACACGATGATCGGAGACTGCTGCCCTTCGGTCAGCAAGGTTGCCGCCAGCTCTTCAATGTTACGGAAGCGCTTACGAACCTGGACCTTGGATACAACGTCGTCAACAGGTACGGTAAGAACCTCTTTGCCTTTCTTGCCTTTGGCGGCTTTAGCAAGTTCGGACAGGCCTTTTAAATTGTTCAATGCCATCGCTTAGCCCACCTTCTCTAATAGTTCTTCCAACACCGCCTCAACTTCTTTGGCCGCGACATGTCCATAGCGAAGCTCCCAGACAGGGATGCCATCAGTCGTCGCCGTATCGAGCGGAGGCCGGTGCATAATTTTGTTCTCAAACAACAGATCCGGAACTGTGTTCTCCAGCGACTTGAGGGCTTTGTCGTGATTGACAGAGCGGTCCATGTCGTTGATCACGATGCCCAGGATCTCCAAATCTTGGTTGTACGCCTCGCGCACACCAATAATCGTGTTCAGGAGACCTTCTACGCCGTCCACAGCGAAGCCAGAGAGCTTTACTGGACATGCCACATGGGTAGACATCACCAACGCTGCCACCAGCTTTCTGCCGAGGCTAGGCGGACAATCAATCAGCACGTAGTCGTAGTTCTCAAACAGCTCAGCCAAATGGCGAGCCGGATTCATGGCCTGGTCAAGAGGCACAGCCTCCATCTCAAACAGATCCGGGTCGTTTTTCGGCGTATGAATGAGGTCTGCACCGCAAGGGCAGTGCATGACCTCAATGCCGTCCAGCTCGTAAGCGAACAGCTCTGCGGTTTTGGTTCCTGTGAGGATGGGCTCGTAGTCACCATCCTCAAGCTCTCGTCTGGGGGCCAGTCGAGAGGACGTGTTCCCCTGACCATCCATATCCAAGACCAGCACTTTCTTTTTCTTCTGTAACGCCAGATAAAAGGCCTGCTGGATACAGAGGGTACTCTTACCCACTCCGCCTTTCTGGTTGGCGAAGCTGATTACTTTTGCCATACCCACCTCTATTTTGGTTTCTCGCAGGTGATCAAGACCACCCCCAAACTTTCACATGTGAAAGATTGTAGCGATCATAAAATGATACTGCAATATCTAATTATGGTTCTGTTAAAACAAACTTTAAACAAAAAAACGGCCATGAAGGCCGCTTATTGACAAGGTTTGTGCTGTCAGCGCAATTGATTTGCTGCTCCAAGCCCATTCGCCAATAACTGCATCGCATCGTTGAACAGCGCGGAGCCCCGTTCCGGTGTGAGCAATTCCGGCATATCTTCTCGCGGCCAAGTACCGGCTACTTGAATGAGCAAACTGGCAGCCCAGTGGATCTGCTTTTCTTCACTTTCATCGGCCAGAGTGCATACGACGGGGAAACCGTACTTACGCCCCCAGCGACTCACCTCTTTGAACGATACCAGCTCAGGCTTTTGCAAATCCCGGCTGTAGGCCTCAGCTATCATGTGGTTCAGTTCTTTAGCGTCCATTTATCCCACTCTATTGTAAACAAGACATTTTTATCTTTTATATTCAATGGCTTATTTTCCTGCTAATTGGTAATACCATGAAAAATACCATGCTCAGAAAAGGCTTAACAATATTTTGAAAAATTGCCTACTGAGCGCTGCCGCACAGCTCCATAGGCCGCTTTCCTGGCTTTGCTTCCAGATGTATGCTATTCTGCTCCTGCAGCTAATGGATCACCGCAAACAGGTTACTCGCCTGGGGATTCCCTTTCGACCCGAGCATCCGTATGAGACTCATGCTCGATTATTATTATTATAGAAGCCCCCATGAATAAATCGCTCATCATTTTCGGCATCGTCAACATAACCTCGGACAGTTTCTCCGATGGAGGCCGGTATCTGGCGCCAGACGCAGCCATTGCGCAGGCGCGTAAGCTGATGGCCGAGGGGGCAGATGTGATCGACCTCGGTCCGGCATCCAGCAATCCCGACGCCGCGCCTGTTTCGTCCGACACAGAAATCGCGCGTATCGCGCCGGTGCTGGACGCGCTCAAGGCAGATGGCATTCCCGTCTCGCTCGACAGTTATCAACCCGCGACGCAAGCCTATGCCTTGTCGCGTGGTGTGGCCTATCTCAATGATATTCGCGGTTTTCCAGACGCTGCGTTCTATCCGCAATTGGCGAAATCATCTGCCAAACTCGTCGTTATGCATTCGGTGCAAGACGGGCAGGCAGATCGGCGCGAGGCACCCGCTGGCGACATCATGGATCACATTGCGGCGTTCTTTGACGCGCGCATCGCGGCGCTGACGGGTGCCGGTATCAAACGCAACCGCCTTGTCCTTGATCCCGGCATGGGGTTTTTTCTGGGGGCTGCTCCCGAAACCTCGCTCTCGGTGCTGGCGCGGTTCGATGAATTGCGGCTGCGCTTCGATTTGCCGGTGCTTCTGTCTGTTTCGCGCAAATCCTTTCTGCGCGCGCTCACAGGCCGTGGTCCGGGGGATGTCGGGGCCGCGACACTCGCTGCAGAGCTTGCCGCCGCCGCAGGTGGAGCTGACTTCATCCGCACACACGAGCCGCGCCCCTTGCGCGACGGGCTGGCGGTATTGGCGGCGCTGAAAGAAACCGCAAGAATTCGTTAACTGCACATTCGGGATATTTCTCTATATTCGCGCTTCATCAGAAAACTGAAGGAACCTCCATTGAATCGAACTAATATTTTTTTTGGTGAATCGCATTCTGACTGGTTGCCTGTCAGAGGCGGAGAATCTGGTGATTTTGTTTTTCGACGTGGTGACGGGCATGCCTTCGCGAAAATCGCACCTGCTTCCCGCCGCGGTGAGCTCGCTGGAGAGCGTGACCGCCTCATTTGGCTCAAAGGTCGAGGTGTGGCTTGCCCCGAGGTCATCAACTGGCAGGAGGAACAGGAGGGTGCATGCTTGGTGATAACGGCAATTCCGGGAGTACCGGCGGCTGATCTGTCTGGAGCGGATTTGCTCAAAGCGTGGCCGTCAATGGGGCAGCAACTTGGCGCTGTTCACAGCCTATCGGTTGATCAATGTCCGTTTGAGCGCAGGCTGTCGCGAATGTTCGGACGCGCCGTTGATGTGGTGTCCCGCAATGCCGTCAATCCCGACTTCTTACCGGACGAGGACAAGAGTACGCCGCAGCTCGATCTTTTGGCTCGTGTCGAACGAGAGCTACCGGTGCGGCTCGACCAAGAGCGCACCGATATGGTTGTTTGCCATGGTGATCCCTGCATGCCGAACTTCATGGTGGACCCTAAAACTCTTCAATGCACGGGTCTGATCGACCTTGGGCGGCTCGGAACAGCAGATCGCTATGCCGATTTGGCACTCATGATTGCTAACGCCGAAGAGAACTGGGCAGCGCCAGATGAAGCAGAGCGCGCCTTCGCTGTCCTATTCAATGTATTGGGGATCGAAGCCCCCGACCGCGAACGCCTTGCCTTCTATCTGCGATTGGACCCTCTGACTTGGGGTTGATGTTCATGCCGCCTGTTTTTCCTGCTCATTGGCACGTTTCGCAACCTGTTCTCATTGCGGACACCTTTTCCAGCCTCGTTTGGAAAGTTTCATTGCCAGACGGGACTCCTGCAATCGTCAAGGGATTGAAACCTATAGAAGACATTGCTGATGAACTGCGCGGGGCCGACTATCTGGTATGGCGCAATGGGAGGGGAGCAGTCCGGTTGCTCGGTCGTGAGAACAATCTGATGTTGCTCGAATATGCCGGGGAGCGAATGCTCTCTCACATCGTTGCCGAGCACGGCGACTACCAGGCGACCGAAATTGCAGCGGAACTAATGGCGAAGCTGTATGCCGCATCTGAGGAACCCCTGCCTTCTGCCCTTCTCCCGATCCGGGATCGCTTTGCAGCTTTGTTTCAGCGGGCGCGCGATGATCAAAACGCAGGTTGTCAAACTGACTACGTCCACGCGGCGATTATAGCCGATCAAATGATGAGCAATGCCTCGGAACTGCGTGGGCTACATGGCGATCTGCATCATGAAAACATCATGTTCTCCAGTCGCGGCTGGCTGGTGATAGATCCCGTCGGTCTGGTCGGTGAAGTGGGCTTTGGCGCCGCCAATATGTTCTACGATCCGGCTGACAGAGACGACCTTTGTCTCGATCCTAGACGCATTGCACAGATGGCGGACGCATTCTCTCGTGCGCTGGACGTCGATCCGCGTCGCCTGCTCGACCAGGCGTACGCTTATGGGTGCCTTTCCGCAGCTTGGAACGCGGATGGAGAAGAGGAGCAACGCGATCTAGCTATCGCGGCCGCGATCAAGCAGGTGCGACAGACGTCATACTAGATATCAAGCGACTTCTCCTATCCCCTGGGAACACATCAATCTCACCGGAGAATATCGCTGGCCAAAGCCTTAGCGTAGGATTCCGCCCCTTCCCGCAAACGACCCCTGGAAGCCCCGTAGCGACGCGGAGAGGGGCGAGACAAGCCAAGGGCGCAGGCTCGATGCGCAGCACGACATAGCCGGTTCTCGCAAGGACGAGAATTTCCCTGCGGTGCCCCTCAAGTGTCAATGAAAGTTTCCAACGCGAGCCATTCGCGAGAGCCTTGAGTCCACGCTAGATCTATCTCATCTGCGCAAGGCAGAACGTGAAGACGGCCGCCCTGGACCTCGCCCGCGAGCGCCAGGCGCACGAGGCCGGCGCGCGGACCCGCGCCACGGCCCACGAGCGGACGCCGCAGCAGGAGCGCCAGAAGGCCGCCAGAGAGGCCGAGCGCGGCCGTGAGGCTTGGACGCTAGGGCAGGGCATGAAAAAGCCCGTAGCGGGCTGCTACGGGCGTCTGACGCGGTGGAAAGGGGGAGGGGATGTTGTCTACATGGCTCTGCTGTAGTGAGTGGGTTGCGCTCCGGCAGCGGTCCTGATCAATCGTCACCCTTTCTCGGTCCTTCAACGTTCCTGACAACGAGCCTCCTTTTCGCCAATCCATCGACAATCACCGCGAGTCCCTGCTCGAACGCTGCGTCCGGACCGGCTTCGTCGAAGGCGTCTATCGCGGCCCGCAACAGCGGCGAGAGCGGAGCCTGTTCAACGGTGCCGCCGCGCTCGCCGGCATCGCTGTCGCCGGCCTGCTCCTCAAGCACGGCCCCAACAGTGAAGTAGCTGATTGTCATCAGCGCATTGACGGCGTCCCCGGCCGAAAAACCCGCCTCGCAGAGGAAGCGAAGCTGCGCGTCGGCCGTTTCCATCTGCGGTGCGCCCGGTCGCGTGCCGGCATGGATGCGCGCGCCATCGCGGTAGGCGAGCAGCGCCTGCCTGAAGCTGCGGGCATTCCCGATCAGAAATGAGCGCCAGTCGTCGTCGGCTCTCGGCACCGAATGCGTATGATTCTCCGCCAGCATGGCTTCGGCCAGTGCGTCGAGCAGCGCCCGCTTGTTCCTGAAGTGCCAGTAAAGCGCCGGCTGCTGAACCCCCAACCGTTCCGCCAGTTTGCGTGTCGTCAGACCGTCTACGCCGACCTCGTTCAACAGGTCCAGGGCGGCACGGATCACTGTATTCGGCTGCAACTTTGTCATGCTTGACACTTTATCACTGATAAACATAATATGTCCACCAACTTATCAGTGATAAAGAATCCGCGCGTTCAATCGGACCAGCGGAGGCTGGTCCGGAGGCCAGACGTGAAACCCAACAGACCCCTGATCGTAATTCTGAGCACTGTCGCGCTCGACGCTGTCGGCATCGGCCTGATTATGCCGGTGCTGCCGGGCCTCCTGCGCGATCTGGTTCACTCGAACGACGTCACCGCCCACTATGGCATTCTGCTGGCGCTGTATGCGTTGATGCAATTTGCCTGCGCACCTGTGCTGGGCGCGCTGTCGGATCGTTTCGGGCGGCGGCCGGTCTTGCTCGTCTCGCTGGCCGGCGCTGCTGTCGACTACGCCATCATGGCGACGGCGCCTTTCCTTTGGGTTCTCTATATCGGGCGGATCGTGGCCGGCATCACCGGGGCGACTGGGGCGGTAGCCGGCGCTTATATTGCCGATATCACTGATGGCGATGAGCGCGCGCGGCACTTCGGCTTCATGAGCGCCTGTTTCGGGTTCGGGATGGTCGCGGGACCTGTGCTCGGTGGGCTGATGGGCGGTTTCTCCCCCCACGCTCCGTTCTTCGCCGCGGCAGCCTTGAACGGCCTCAATTTCCTGACGGGCTGTTTCCTTTTGCCGGAGTCGCACAAAGGCGAACGCCGGCCGTTACGCCGGGAGGCTCTCAACCCGCTCGCTTCGTTCCGGTGGGCCCGGGGCATGACCGTCGTCGCCGCCCTGATGGCGGTCTTCTTCATCATGCAACTTGTCGGACAGGTGCCGGCCGCGCTTTGGGTCATTTTCGGCGAGGATCGCTTTCACTGGGACGCGACCACGATCGGCATTTCGCTTGCCGCATTTGGCATTCTGCATTCACTCGCCCAGGCAATGATCACCGGCCCTGTAGCCGCCCGGCTCGGCGAAAGGCGGGCACTCATGCTCGGAATGATTGCCGACGGCACAGGCTACATCCTGCTTGCCTTCGCGACACGGGGATGGATGGCGTTCCCGATCATGGTCCTGCTTGCTTCGGGTGGCATCGGAATGCCGGCGCTGCAAGCAATGTTGTCCAGGCAGGTGGATGAGGAACGTCAGGGGCAGCTGCAAGGCTCACTGGCGGCGCTCACCAGCCTGACCTCGATCGTCGGACCCCTCCTCTTCACGGCGATCTATGCGGCTTCTATAACAACGTGGAACGGGTGGGCATGGATTGCAGGCGCTGCCCTCTACTTGCTCTGCCTGCCGGCGCTGCGTCGCGGGCTTTGGAGAAATTCTTCAAATTCCCGTTGCACATAGCCCGGCAATTCCTTTCCCTGCTCTGCCATAAGCGCAGCGAATGCCGGGTAATACTCGTCAACGATCTGATAGAGAAGGGTTTGCTCGGGTCGGTGGCTCTGGTAACGACCAGTATCCCGATCCCGGCTGGCCGTCCTGGCCGCCACATGAGGCATGTTCCGCGTCCTTGCAATACTGTGTTTACATACAGTCTATCGCTTAGCGGAAAGTTCTTTTACCCTCAGCCGAAATGCCTGCCGTTGCTAGACATTGCCAGCCAGTGCCCGTCACTCCGCGGTCTTCACTGCGTGATCGAGTTGATCGACACCCGCCGTGACACGCTCCATGAAGTGCCTGCCTGCGTCTGTTAGCCGAACGCCCCGCGCATGGCGCTCAAATAGCAGGACACCAAGGTTATCCTCCAGCGCTTTCACACGCGCGCTGACGCTCGACTGGCTGATACCAAGTGCCTTGGCCGCATGCCGAAAATTCAGATGCTCGGCGACGGCGATGAACTGAACAAGGGAAATGAGCGGTATCCTGCCAGACAGGATACCGACATTCACGAGGTTTCGATGGTTAGTGCGCCGCATCGGAGCGGGCCTGCTACCAGTCGTCGGTTAGACGACTGGCGACTTCTCGGTGGCAGCCCCACGGAGCCGAAGGAGCACCAGCCCCAACGAAACCAGTACCGCCATCGCCGTGGCGTAACAGATCACGGGCCACGCTGTGTCACCGTTTAAAAGTGCCACCGCCAATGTCCCGACAATGCTGACTATCAGGCTTTGAACGCAGAAGTAGAACGCGACCGCTGATCCCGCGATGTCGTCGAACTCTGCCAAAGCGCCGTTCGCGGTAACGGACACCGTGAAGACAATACCGACCGCGACAACCCACATCGGTAGGATGAAGGTGAGGAATGACGGCGAGCCGTAAAGTTCGCCGATCCCCAACAGGACCGCTCCGCAAACAAGCAACGCCATCCCACGCGCCACGCATCCTGCGATGCCCCATCTGGCGACAAAGGACTTCGCGAAACGGGTTGTCACGATCATTACAAGCGCGACAGTGGCGAAGGCAAAGCTGAATCCGATCTCGGAATATTCCGCTTGGCCTATGAGCACACGGGGAGCCGTCGAGAAGAAGACGAAGTAGGTGCCCATACCGGCGCTAAAGCCGACAGTGTAAACCCAAAAAGCCGGACTCGCGAAGATCGGCAAGACAGATCGGCGCGTCTTGACTTGATCCAGAGGGCGGGTTTCGTGCCACCTGAAACCCGCATTTAGGAGTGCGAGCATCGCCAGTATAGCCAAAGTAATGAATATCGCCTGCCATCCCAAGAACTCGCCGATCAATACTCCGGCGATAGGGCCGAGCGCAGGCACGAACGCCAGCATCGAACTGAAAAGGCCGTAGATGACGACACCCTCAGGACGGTTGGCATAAACGTCGCGAACCGTCGCGAACGTCGCCACCAGCATGGCCGACGCGCCCACTGCTTGAAGTAGACGGAAAGCGACAAAGGCCGGTGCAGTTGAAGACCAAGCTGCTCCCAGAGACGCAATGACGAAAGCCGTTGCGCCCGCAAGTAGAATTGGCCGTCGCCCGATTCTGTCTGAGAGCGGACCAAAAATCACCTGGCCCACGCCGAGCATCACCATATAGAGGCTCAACGTGAGTTGGATCATAGCGGGCGTCGTGTTCAGGATGCCGGGCATCGCTGGAACGACAGGGAGATAAATATCCATCGCCAGTGAAGCGAGGATGTCGAAAGGAGCCATCAGCAGCAGTGCTGCCGGCAGCGTATAGGCCCACGCGGGGCGTGTGGTGGTCATGACGAATCAACCCTCGATTAAGGAATACCGGGCGACGTCTGCTCGTCAGCAATCAGATGAGACTAGCCTTACAGAGCGCCGCAACAACAATACTGGTTGTTGCGGCTTACTTGTCTGCTGACTTGGAATTTCCCATCTGATTACTCCACGCTTACGAATATGAATTGCTACATTTTATCCGATTATCTTTTGCTTCGCAATGCGGCATGGGCGCACTCAGCGTTCCAGCCCCCTCTGCCGCCCTAACTGCCACGACACCGACCCGCCCTGCACGATGCCCATAACCTCGCGGCCGAGTTGGCGGTCGATGATCGGCCGCCACGGGACAAGGGTGAACTCATGGGATTTCTCGACCACGGCGAACTTGCCGCTCGATAGATGCACGGTTCCGGTAAACTTGCCGCTGACGCTCTCGCCGTCCGTGGCGGCGCGGAACGGCAGGCCCTTACTCAAAGCCATATCCGATCCGACGCCGGCTACCTCGCGCTCCCGCAGGATGGCGAGAAGGTTGCGCCGGTAGAAGACGCGGCTGTCCCGGCTGCGGGTGGCGTCGCCCTGTTCGATATGGTGCTCGCGGCGCTGGTCCATGGCTTCGCGGACTTGTTGCCCGAAGCCGGTTGGCGCAAGGTCGGCCGTCTCGCCGTGGATCAGCCGCCGGTCCAGCCAGGTCGCGCCGTCCGATCCGATCTGTTTGTTCAGATCGACCGGGGAAAGGACGCGAACGCTGGCCTGACTGTCTCGGCCGGCGTCATGGGCGGCGGCACGGCTGACCAGATCATCGGGGATGCGCCATTGGTCGGCGTCGATCCGCTCGACGATACCGGCCCGGCGTAGCGCCTCCAGCCGGCGCACATGGGCATCGACATAGCCCTCATAGTCGCCGCCTGGAACGCGGCACGTATAGGAAGAATAAACGCCCTTTTCACCCAAGTCCAACAGCTTTGGACCGCAGTTGACTCTTTCGACACCCCTGCGATGCAACCCAATCCGGCTGACGGGGAGCCAGCAACGCTGAAAATTTACCCTCCTCTTTCCCACTAGCGGCTCCTTTTCCGACAACCAGCACGGCGGATCCCTGCCGCGGCGCTGTGAACGCAGCATTTTGATTGGTATCGTTGGCCTTCAGGCTCGTCAGTCAAACAGACCCAGGAGCAGCTCAGCCGGTGGCGCCCGGCTTTCGGGTAACGCCCTGGTCCCGCTGGTTTCGGCTTTGTGCTTCAGGTGATCAAGGATCTGCTTGATCACTATAGGGTCTTCAATGCAGGCGATGACTTTCATGGCGCCGCCGCAGCCGCTGCAGGTCTCGATGTCGATATTGAAAACACGCTTGAGCCGTTGCGCCCATGTCATCGACGCTCGCCGTTGTGCTGGTGTTGCCGGTTCATCAGCCACCCTGACCTTGTTGCCCCTGCCCCGTTTTGCCGGCGTGACCAACGCCCGGTGCCGACTGTTGGGTGCGAACACCCCGTGGAAGCGGGTTAGGTTGACTCTGGGCTTCGGTACCAGGGCGGCCAGCCTTGCAATGAAATCCAATGGTTCGAAAATGACGTGCGTGGTGCCGTCCCGGTACGGCGTCTTGAGCTGGTAGCGCACGTTGCCGCCTCGTGTTAACGACAGCCGCTTCTCGGATACCGCCGGGCGGCTGATGTACCGGCACAGCCGTTCGAGCTTCTTGCGTTCATCGGCCCTGGCCGCCACGCCGGCGTGCAGGCTGGACCCGGCTACCTTGCCAATCCCGTCACCGAACGGATCACCACTGGTCGGCAGAGTTTGCAAAGTGAACACCTTTCGCCCCGCCTGTGAACCGACAGCGATACGGTAAGTGATCGAGTGCCCCAGCAGGGGTGTCATCGGGTCGTCATCCACCGCATCCGAGGCCAGATAGCTGTTTTCGACATCCCGTTCCAGCAGGCCTTGCCGTTCCAGATAGCGACCCACCCGGTGGGCGATGGTGTGCGTCAGCTGGGTGAGCTCTGGGCTGGTCGGCGCCTTGACCCAGCGGAAACGCGCTGAGCCGTGGGATTGCTCGACATACACACCGTCGAGAAACAGCATGTGGAAGTGAACATTCAGATTGAGCGCCGATCCAAAACGCTGGATCAGGGTGACCGCGCCCGTCTTGGCCACTTGGTGGGTATGGCCCGCTTTCTTGACCAGGTGCGTGGCAATGACGCGGTAAACGATGCCCAGCACCCACCCCATGATCTCGGGCCGGCTGGCAAACAGGAAACGCAGCTGAAACGGGAAGCTCAACACCCACTGACGCATGGGTTGTTCAGGCAGTACTTCATCAACCAGCAAGGCGGCACTTTCGGCCATCCGCCGCGCCCCACAGCTCGGGCAGAAACCGCGACGCTTACAGCTGAAAGCGACCAGGTGCTCGGCGTGGCAAGACTCGCAGCGAACCCGTAGAAAGCCATGCTCCAGCCGCCCGCATTGGAGAAATTCTTCAAATTCCCGTTGCACATAGCCCGGCAATTCCTTTCCCTGCTCTGCCATAAGCGCAGCGAATGCCGGGTAATACTCGTCAACGATCTGATAGAGAAGGGTTTGCTCGGGTCGGTGGCTCTGGTAACGACCAGTATCCCGATCCCGGCTGGCCGTCCTGGCCGCCACATGAGGCATGTTCCGCGTCCTTGCAATACTGTGTTTACATACAGTCTATCGCTTAGCGGAAAGTTCTTTTACCCTCAGCCGAAATGCCTGCCGTTGCTAGACATTGCCAGCCAGTGCCCGTCACTCCCACTCGATTGTAAACAAGCACACAAAACCCTTTAGTGACAACAATTTGCAAGAACTATCAGGCTCAGTGCCATGAAAAATACCATGACCAGATCATGAGGTTGAACACGGCTTGCGCCGGCAGCGTTCACGCTCCTGGTCGGCGATCTCGCCCGGCTGCAATGCTAGCTCAGCATCGGTCATGCGCTCCAGCACGTCGCGTAGGCGGATGGTGCAAGGAATGGGCGGCAGCTCGAACTCATAGCCGCCGGCGATCATTTCGGCCGCAATCTCCTCGGTGATGAAAAACGGCTCGTCGTCTTGGTTCGGCTTCTTCATGCCCTTTCCTCCTGGCGCTCATCCTGGCCGACAGCGGCCAGGGCATCGGCTTCCGTCAATGCGTCCTCCACGAACGCGCCGTGCTGCTTCGCTTCGGCCTGGCTGACCTCGGCCCATATCCGTTTCACCTGGGCCGCACTGTACCCGGCCAGCTCGGCGGTCTTGTTGATGCTGTAGCCGGACTTGCGCAGCGCGACAACTTGGGCGCGGCGCTTCGGATCAGCACGGCGGCCCTTGTACCGCCCGGCCTGGCGGGCCAACTCAATGCCTTGGCGTTCGCGCCTGTCCTCGTAGTCGTCGCGGGCCATCTGCAAGGCCAGGCGAAAAAGCATGATCTGCACGGCTTCCAGCACGATCTTGGCGACGCCCTGGGCCTCGGCCGCCAGGTCGGATAGATCGACCACGCCAGGGACGGCCAGGCGTGCGCCTTTGGCCTGTATCGAGGCCACCAGGCGCTCGGCCTCGGGCAAAGGTAGGCGGCTGATGCGGTCGATCTTCTCGGCAATGACCACCTCGCCGGGCTGTAGGTCGCCGATCATGCGCAGCAGCTCAGGCCGGTCGGCGCGTGCGCCGGATGCCTTCTCACGGTAGATGCCGGCGACGTAGTAGCCGGCGGCCTTCGCGGCCGTAGTGATCGCCTCTTGGCGTTCCAAGTCCTGCGCGTCGGTGCTGACGCGCAGATAGACCCGCGCCACCATCGGCGCGGCTACTGGCTTCGTCCTGCGCATACTTGCGGGCTCCTTTGGGCATACGCAAAGTGTCCGGTCATGCTACCCCCGGCCAAAAAGGCCGTCATGCGATTTATCTTGGCCGGGTCGTTATTGGCGGGTCTAAATGGCCGCTCCGTGGATCTCATCGCCAGAAATGGCGATGCGAGATCCAGGGCAGGGCGGCCGCCATCGTCAGACCTGGCGATGGTCGACGCCGGCGCGCATCGTCGGATGTGGCGATGCGAGCTCGAGGTCGGTGGCCACCGCCGGCGACCTGGTGCCATCGTCGGCAATGGCGATGCTGCAGCTCGACGTGCGCGGCCTGGTCGTCTCGGCATCGTCGGATGCGGCGATGCTCGAGCGAGGCGAAAAAAAACCGCCTCGGGGTGTCCGAGGCGGCAAGTCTGCATGCGGTTCAGGGAGGAAGAAACCGCGCCGGCGATCAGGGAGGAAAACCGCGCGGCCTGATGTGCAGCTCGGCCACTTTAGCCGGATTTTTCGACTTATCCGATGCGAGCGGCCCGCCGTGGGCGCTGCTCGATCTGCTGTTGCTTTTTCTCGACGTGCTTCTGCTCCTGGTGCTGCTGCTCGTCGCGCGGCACTGTTGCAAAGTTAGCGATGAGGCAGCCTTTTGTCTTATTCAAAGGCCTTACATTTCAAAAACTCTGCTTACC
>NZ_JAWPOX010000208.1:0-946 GCF_033344475.1 Vibrio sp. 1288 | reverse complement strand
CTTGTACTCTGCCACCATGTCTACTTTTTTCTGGGAATACGGTGTTGAAGCGTTTGCAGAAGTCCCTTCTTGGCAGGACATCTTTATCACGCCATTCTTTGGTGCCGTCGTGGGTGAAATGATGCTAACAGCAGAGCAAGACATCGTAGCAAATGGCGGCGAAGTGTTAGGTTCAGAAACTGCAGGCGACGTTTCTCTCTTCTTCCTAAACCCTGTTGGTCATATCCACCACTGGGTGACTGACGCATGGGGCGGCAGCGCTGAATTGAAATTCAACTCCTCACCTTGGTTCGGCAATCAAGATGTTGCGAAGTTTGCCATGGACGCAGGTGCAAGCTACGACAGTCAGTTTTACGGCGTAGAGCTGAAAGTAACGTTCTAAGCCAACCATATTGAACTACATTAATGAAGAGCAGCCAAACGGCTGCTCTTTTTGTATCTAGTGCACTGTTTTGATTATTTGCTTCGCGAATTAGTGTGAAAAATTGACTTCTATCAAACATAACCCCTTCCTAGGACCTACACTGAAGAAAAGGACTTATTCCAATAACTTAAGCGATGCGTTCCACCGCACTGCGTCCAAACCTTATTCCAGGAGGGACATCATGAACACTGTGTTTATCGTTAACTTTGTCGGTCAAGCATCACCGGCGACTATCAAACAACTGGCTGCTGTTACTCATGAAAACGGAGGCAAATGGTTAATCAGTAAAGTAAACTTTATTGAAGACCAAGTCGCTGGGGTGATAAAAGTTGAGTTACCTGAAGAAAACGCGGACACGGTGAAAGAAGCGTTTTCAGCCTGCCAGACTCTAGTAGTTAAATTTGTGGATTCAGAGCCTCACTCACACAAAGAAGATACCATTTTCCAACTTCGTCTCGATTCCAATGACCGTGCAGGTATCGTCAATGAAATCACTCACGTTCTGGATGCACAAGGCATCTC
>NZ_JAWPOX010000207.1:0-946 GCF_033344475.1 Vibrio sp. 1288 | reverse complement strand
AACCAGATCGCACATAAATGAAAGAGGAATGGTATCGCGGCGGTCTTATTACGACGGGTGGACGATGGTAGTAAGGCGGTCTGTAGTCGTGTGAAGGGCGATGGTGATGCGGCGGCCGAATCGGTCGCTCCGGACGATTTACAGGATGACTGTGGTGCTTATTGCCCGGTTGAGTAATGGGTTTCACCGAATGTTGCGGATGAGGTTTTGCCTGTAATGTTGTTGTGCCAAGTATCATGACAAACACACTGGTCGCAAGCCCTCTGAAAATTGATATGCAGTTCATAAAACGCCTCCCCTTGATATTGGAGAGTAGGGTGCTCAAAACATAAGTATAACAGAGCGAAACAATTAGGAAGCGTTAGGATCTGAGCGTTGTTCAAGTACTAGAGATAAGAGGCGCACCAGTAGGGACTGCGCTTCAGGTGATAGCAGCCGAGCAACCGTCACCAAATCTTCTGCGGTTACGTGTTCTATCCCCCTAATATCGAGCGCGATATCGAGGTCAGTCAGATTTAGAGAGCGCAAAATAGAGCGGTATTGCGAAAGTTTGAGATCCGATTCACCTCGCTCGATGCGTTGGTAGGTTTTGACGCTCATCCCCGCAATATTTGCCATTTGTTCACGCGACAAACCGTGCTCTTTTCGTCTAATAATGAGCGCTTCAACGATAGGGTCTACGTGCATGGCTTCTCCAGATAGGACAGTTTTGACCTAATCAACGCAAGAAGTGGACCACTTTAACCACCCTATCTTTACCCGATTTTAAAAAGGGTATAAGAATGGCGTTCTAATTAAATGTGCAATTATTTCAGTCAGTTCTTATAAAAATGGAAAAGCATCAGTCATATAAATCAATTACAGCAAAAGTTTCTATTCGCAAAATGCAACGCATTTTAGATCAGCTGCTGAATGAAATTGATGAGAAACACCGCGCTTCAAAAGA
>NZ_JAWPOX010000206.1:0-947 GCF_033344475.1 Vibrio sp. 1288 | reverse complement strand
ATTGGTCGGGAGTTTTTAGAAAACTGAAAACGCCCTAAAAAAACACGTCTGATTTTGACAGCCTGATAAAAACGCACTTCATATAATTCGCTTGTATTGTACGAAAGGAGTGCAAGTGAATGAGCATTATCAATAGTCAGATAGCAACCAACACCAAGTTTGATGCGTCGGTCCGAAATGGATTGGAATCGTCTCGTGTAGATAGCGCCGTAAAAGGCAGTTATCGAGGTGAGACCGTGCGCGTGCACAACGCCACTCAATCGCTTTTTGACGCGATGGAAGAGCTCACATCACTTGGCTCCGAAAAAGCAGAAAAAGATCTCACCAAACGCAAAATAAAAGACGGTGGCGTTCGTGTTAACGAAGCACACGTGCTGGTTTCTGATTACCTCAGAAAGGTGCCCGATCTAGAGAAAAACCAAAAAATCAAAGATCTTGCGGCCAAAATGGCGGGTGGCAACATTTCGACCATCGCTCAGCTTCAAGCGTATTTGAATGGGTTTTCGGAAGAAAAAAGCCACCAATACTTAGCTCTAAAAGCGGTGAAGAAATACTTATCGGCCAATCCGGAAAGCAAACACTTATTGGCGCTGATTGACCAAGCGATCTTGAAAATCGAACAGAACCCGGATTCTTGGTCGCAAATCGACACCGAAATCCGTGTTTCTCATTTCGCTGATGAGTTTAGCAAAGAGCAAGAGTTCAGCTCTCTTCATCAATTGCGCGGCTTTTACCGCGATACGGTGCACAGCTATCAAGGGCTTGGCTCTGCATATCAGGATGTTGTCGAGCGTTTTGGTGAGCAAGAAGTCTCTACTGCGGTGGACTTCATGCTGCAAGGCATGAGCGCCGACCTTAGCGTGCAAGGCAGCAACATGAAGTCTCTACTGCGGTGGACTTCATGCTGCAAGGCATGAGCGCCGACCTTAGCGTGCAAGGCAGCAACA
>NZ_JAWPOX010000205.1:0-951 GCF_033344475.1 Vibrio sp. 1288 | reverse complement strand
TTCTTGGTGGGTATGCTCATTGCCTACCTTGCAGTTTGTTCCGGAGTGTTCGCTTGGGTTAACAATAAGGTTGTTCCTCAATTTAGCCTCAGTGGAGCGCTTCTTGCTGCTCCGGCATTATGGCTAATTACCGATTGGTTACGCGGTTGGGTGATGACTGGCTTCCCTTGGTTGTGGTTGGGCTATAGTCAAATTGATGCGCCACTAGCAAGCTTTGCACCGATCGGTGGTGTAGAACTGCTCACGCTGTTTGTTCTTATTAGTGCAGGTGCATTAGCATATGCGTGGATTCACAAACAGTGGTTGATGATTATCATCCCTGTTGTTTTGATAAGTGCAGGTTTTGGGATTCGCCAATATGATTGGGTGACACCTCGCCCAGAAGACACCACCAAAGTGGCGTTGATTCAAGGTAACGTCGACCAGAACCTCAAATGGCTGCCAAGCCAACGCTGGCCAACCATCATGAAGTATGCCGACCTTACGCGTGAAAACTGGGACGCCGACATCATTGTCTGGCCAGAAGCAGCAATCCCTGCATTTGAAGTTGAAGTTCCTTCCTTCTTGAGCAACATCGACAGTGCCGCGAAGATGAACAACAGCGCCATCATCACAGGCATTGTTAATCAATCGGAGGACAGGCAGTTCTATAACAGCATTCTGTCGCTAGGCGTCACACCATACGGTGATTACAGCTTTGATATGAGCGAACGCTACCACAAGCATCACCTATTACCGTTTGGTGAGTTTGTTCCGTTTGAAGATATCTTGCGCCCGCTGGCTCCATTCTTCAATTTACCAATGTCGTCGTTTAGTCGTGGGGCGTTCGTGCAACCTAATATCGTTGCGAACGGCATGCACATGGCACCAGCGCTCTGTTACGAGATCATTTTTAATGAACAAGTGCGTCAAAACGTTACTGACGAAACCGACTTCATTCTAACGCTTTCG
>NZ_JAWPOX010000204.1:0-951 GCF_033344475.1 Vibrio sp. 1288 | reverse complement strand
CTTCTTCGCTAGCTTCTCTGCTTTTTCTTGGTCAACATTGCGTTGTAGGTCTTCAATCAAAGACAGAACGTCACCCATGCCAAGAATACGTGATGCTACTCGGTCCGGGTGGAATGGTTCTAGTGCGTCAGTTTTCTCACCGACACCTAAGAACTTAATTGGCTTGCCCGTGATATGACGAACTGACAGCGCCGCACCACCACGCGCGTCACCGTCAACCTTGGTAAGAATCACACCAGTAAGTGGTAGTGCATCACCAAAGGCTTTTGCTGTGTTCGCCGCATCTTGACCTGTCATTGCATCAACAACGAACAGCGTCTCAACAGGATTGATAGCTGAGTGAAGATCTTTGATCTCCCCCATCATTTCTTCATCGATAGCCAAACGACCCGCGGTATCGACAATTAATACGTCGTAGAATTTCTTCTTCGCGTGGTCGATTGCTGCGTTAGCAATATCAAGTGGCTTTTGATCTGGTGAAGATGGGAAGAAGTCGACACCGATGTCTGATGCTAGTGTTTCTAACTGTTTGATCGCCGCAGGACGGTAAACGTCGGCAGACACCACAAGAACTTTCTTCTTATCGCGCTCTTTTAGAAGCTTAGATAGCTTACCTACCGATGTGGTTTTACCTGCGCCTTGCAGACCTGCCATCAAAAGTACTGCTGGCGGCTGTGCTGCTAGGTTAAGCGCTTCGTTAGACTCACCCATTACCGCTTCAAGCTCTGCTTGAACGATCTTGATGAATTCTTGGCCCGGAGTTAAGGATTTAGAAACTTCTACGCCCACCGCTTTTTCTTTAACGCGGTTTACGAATTCGCGAACAACAGGAAGTGCAACGTCAGCCTCTAAAAGGGCCATACGAACTTCACGCAGGGTTTCTTTAATGTTGTCTTCGGTCAGACGACCTTTACCACTGATATTTTTCAGCGTTTTGGATAATCGATCCGT
>NZ_JAWPOX010000203.1:0-952 GCF_033344475.1 Vibrio sp. 1288 | reverse complement strand
GATTGATTTGGTCTGTTACCGTCGTCATGGTCACAACGAAGCGGATGAACCGAATGCGACTCAGCCGTTGATGTACCAAAAAATCAAAAAGCACCCAACTCCTCGTAAACTGTACGCCGATGTTCTGATTGATAAGAATGAGTCGGATATTGAAACTGCAACGCAGTTGGTGAACGAGTATCGTGATGCACTTGACCGCGGTGAAGTAGTGGTGAAAGAGTGGCGTCCTATGGCATTGCATTCTGTAGACTGGTCTCCTTACTTGGGACACGAGTGGGATATGCAATGGGAGGCGACCTACGATAAGCAACGCCTTGTCGAACTAGGTAATCGTTTATGTCAGTACCCGGAAAGCCACAAGCTGCAAAGCCGAGTAAACAAGCTGTACAACGATCGCTTAGCAATGATGACAGGTGAGAAGGCTATTGACTGGGGTATGGCTGAAACATTAGCTTACGCGACATTGGTAGACGATGGTAAGCGTATCCGTATTTCTGGTCAGGACTCAGGTCGTGGTACTTTCTTCCATCGTCACTCAGTTCTTCACAACCAATCAGATGCAAGCACTTACATCCCGCTAGCGAATATCCATGACAAGCAGGGGCCTTTCCAAGTTTTTGACTCTGTGTTGTCGGAAGAAGCTGTTCTTGCATTTGAGTACGGTTATGCAACAGCTGAACCTGGCGGTTTAACCATTTGGGAAGCGCAGTTTGGTGACTTCGCTAACGGCGCACAAGTGGTTATTGACCAATTCATTTCGTCTGGTGAGCAAAAGTGGGGACGTTTGTGCGGCCTGACGATGCTTCTGCCTCATGGTTACGAAGGCCAAGGTCCGGAGCACTCATCTGCTCGTCTAGAGCGTTACCTTCAATTGTGTGCTGAGCAAAACATGCAGGTCGTTGTACCGTCAACGCCAGCTCAGGTGTACCACATGATTCGTCGTCAAGTAGTA
>NZ_JAWPOX010000202.1:0-953 GCF_033344475.1 Vibrio sp. 1288 | reverse complement strand
GGGAATAAATGTTGCCTTTGAACTGTCGGTAGATTGCTCGACAAAATTCACAATGGCGGTTTTGCTGTCGCTGTCTTTCCAAGAAGGGAGCAAGTTGGCATCGCAATCTTTCGCGAGGCTGGAAAAAGATAAGCTAGTTAAGACGGCAAGAGTACAGAGATGGATTTTGTTCATTATTTACCTCGATTGATTTCACTAGGTTGTGATCCCTAAAAAGGGCAATGAGGGCGGATAACCTTAAACGACTACTTACACGTTGTACTCATTTCATTTTCTCGCCCACGCGTTAGCGTTGAAAATTCGCCTTCATCATAAGCAAGCGTAGTCGCATTCCTTGGTTGTGCACGAAATGAATAGCGTAATGCTTCCAAAACGCCGCATACGGGTTATCTCAAACTGCCCAAAGTAGAGTAGCAACAAGCGCCATGAAAATAGGTTATAAGCGGTATAACAAGCCTGCGGTATTAATGAAATTTATGATTGGGTCATCAAGGTGAATCGCAGGTAAATATCCGGATCACGCCTTCAAATTCGCAACAGCAAAGGTGACTCATGCAAATTACTCAAAGTCCTCAGTTCAACGGCAAAGCGTCTAAGCGTTTACATGTTATGGCAAAGCCCATTGGTGCTGCCTGTAACATTGACTGTACTTACTGCTACTACCTCAGCAAACAGGACTTACTTGAGTATAAAAAAGGATGTTCACCAATGATGGATGAAGCCACGTTAGAGGCTTACATCAAACAGTATATTGAAGGGCAAAATACACCTGAGATCGTCTTCTCTTGGCAGGGCGGCGAGCCAACGATGCTGGGTTTGGATTACTTCAAGAAAATTGTCGAGTTTCAAGCGAAGTACCAGCCCGCAGGCGTGAAGATCTCAAACGATCTGCAAACAAACGGCACGTTATTGAATGACGAATGGTGCGAATTTTTAAGCGAGAACCATTTCTT
>NZ_JAWPOX010000201.1:0-955 GCF_033344475.1 Vibrio sp. 1288 | reverse complement strand
TAGCTAACTAAGTAAGACGCCACTAATAGGTAAGGTTTTACATCACCTAGGGGCGAAAACGCTTTGTCGATCGTTTTAAATCGTTCATCAATAGAATCACAGGCGAGGATTTGACTGAATGGTTCGATTGATAAAGCTTCATTTGTTTTGAAAAACTGATGGACATTTTCCAACTGAACTTTATGAACGTGTTCGACTTTAGTTAGTGCATTTGTTAGATCTGAAATATTAATCGACATTGCTACTTAATGACCTTATCTACAGGCTTTGCTGAGCCATAGGACGTGGGCTTTATATTTGGCGGTAGAGTATCACTAACCTGTGGAGCACAGACTGATGGAGATCAATTTGTGCAGTTCGTACCAGTGTCAAACGCTTTGAGATAGAGGTGAGCTAGCAGAAAGTCTAAGCATCTAATGCTTGGATGGCGATATTATGCTTAATGTAAAACCGAAGTAAGTATTTTTATTCTTTATCAAATGTAGATTATGAATGGAAATAATTGAGTTTTCATTAAATAAATATGAAATATAAATAACGTAATAAAAATACTCTTTCTAATTAACTTCACTATTAAGATGGATGTTTTTCTTCGTTTTTCATAATAATCTAGATCAAAATCACAGCATCATTAAATTCAATATAACCAAGAAGTGGCGCTAGTTAATTAGCTTTACATATCAATAAATTACTACTATTTTTGTTGTATGCGTCTTATGGTGTTAATTTATGAAGTACTTAGTTACAGGTGCGGCAGGTTTTATTGGTAGTGCAACTATTAGAAAACTAAACTCATTAGGATATGAGGTTGTAGGTATTGATAATATCAATGACTATTATGATGTTGAGTTAAAGTATGCAAGATTAAGTTTTATAAAAAATCCATTATTTCGATTCTTTAATATGGATATATCAAATAAAAATGAAATAGAACGTTTATTTGAGAAAGAAAAGT
>NZ_JAWPOX010000200.1:0-957 GCF_033344475.1 Vibrio sp. 1288 | reverse complement strand
ATCCCAGAATTTAACGATGCGGTTTATCGTGATAGCTGGGAAGAAGCATGGAACATTCTAAGTTCAACCAACAACTTCCCGGAGTTTACTGGTCGAGTTTGTCCCGCTCCTTGTGAAAGTGCATGTGTGCTTGGCATTAACCAAGACCCAATCACTATTTGTAATATTGAGAAAACCATCGTGGAAACGGCGTATCGTGAAGGATACGCCAAACCAAAAACTCCGCGTTCTCGCACTGGTAAAACAGTCGCTATTATTGGTTCTGGCCCTGCGGGTCTTGCGGCTGCCGAGCAGCTAAACAGCGCAGGCCATACCGTGACCGTATTCGAGCGTGACGAGAAGGTGGGTGGTCTGCTGCGTTTCGGTATTCCAGATTTCAAACTGAGCATGGAAGTCATTGATCGCAAGATCAATCTAATGGCAGAAGCTGGCGTTGAGTTTAGAGTAAATCAACACGTTGGTGTCGATGTAAACGCGCAACAACTGCGTCAAGAGTACGATGTGGTACTGCTGACTGGTGGCTCAACCGTTCCTCGCGATCTTCCTGTTCCGGGACGCGATCTAAAAGGCGTGTACTTTGCAATGCAGTTCCTCGGACAAAACAATCGCCGAGCAAACAACATGGATCTAAAAGGTGAAGAAATTCACGCAGCAGAAAAACATGTTGTCGTAATCGGTGGTGGTGATACCGGTTCAGACTGTGTGGGTACATCAAACCGTCACGGCGCAGCAAGCATAACTCAAGTTGAAATCATGCCGATTCCACCAGAGAAGCGCCCAGCCAATATGCCTTGGCCTCAATACCCAATGATCCTACGCACTTCGACTTCTCATGAAGAAGGTGTCGATCGTCACTGGAACATCTTGACCAAAGAGTTCATCGGTAACGACAAAGGTGAAGTTACAGGTCTTCGTCTTGCAGACATCGTTTGGGAAGATGCGAAACCAGGCGAGCGC